>CABUGR010000120.1 GCA_902491135.1 uncultured Collinsella sp.
CCCTTTATATGCCGTTCACATCGCCCCCAAACTCCCCCACCCAAGGCACGTGCGGCCCACCACCGCGATGCCAAGTGGCGAAAAATGGGACGGGCCCCAGATTGCCCATGCGCGCGCAAAAGCACGCCGTGGCAATCTGGGGCCCGTCCCCAAATACCTATAAATTTGCAGGTCAGCGATGAGTTAACGATGCGCCAGCGGGTGCGCCGCCAGATAGACCTCGGTCAGTTGCGTACGATCGACATGCGTGTAGACCTGCGTGGTCGATATATCGGCATGTCCCAAGATCTCCTGTAGCACACGGAGGTCTGCGCCGCCCGCAAGCATATGGGTAGCAAAGGAGTGACGCAGCGTGTGGGGATGGAGTCCCACCAGCCCCACCTGGCGCCCGTAGCGCTCACAGATGGCATGGATGCCCTGGCGCGACAGACGGCGGCCGTTCTTATTTAAAAAGACCGCCGAGGTCTCGGTTCCGCGGGCATGGGCCGCCAAGCGAGAACGCCCCTCAGTTACATAGAGCATCAGAGCTCGCGCCGCGCTTCCCACCAGCGGGGACAGGCGTTCCTTTGAGCCCTTACCGCGAACGAGCACAAAACCATCGTCGATATGGATATCGCCCACATCGAGCCCCACCAACTCGCTCACACGCAAACCGCATCCGTAGAGCACTTCCAAGATGGCATGGTCGCGCAAGCCCATCTCGCCCTCGGGGAAGTCTTGATCGAGCAGCGCCGAGACATCCTCCACCGATAGATACTCCGGCAAACGCTCAGCCTTTTTAGGCAGGCGCAACGCCGTCGTTGGATTTTGGGCCACAGCCCCATCGCGCACCAAAAAGGCATGCAGGCCCTTTACGACCGCAAGCGCACGCTCCACCGAGGCATCGGAATAGCCCCCATCGCGACGGTCGGCGACAAAGCCCTCCACGACCTGACGAGTCACCTCTTCAAAAGACACAATACCCGCCCGCTCCAGATAGGCGCAGTACGTCGTCAGGTCACGACGATAGGCCGCAATCGTGTTGCGCGCCAAACCCCGCTCGACCGCGAGGTAATCGAGATACTCCCCCGCCGCCACGGCGAGCGACGAGGGAGTAGCTTCGGTATGTTCCTTATTCGACGGCACCCTTAGTCCGTAGCAAGGTTCATGGGCGTCACCTGCAGACGGTCGACACCCTCGTGCTGGCCGATCGAAGCGCGCACGAACTCGCGGAACAGCGGCTGCGGGTTGGTCGGGCGGCTCTTGAACTCGGGATGAGCCTGGGTTGCCACATACCACGGATGCACGTCGCGCGGCAGCTCGACCATCTCGACCAGGCGCTCGTCGGGCGACAGGCCCGAGATAACCAAACCGGCGTCCTCGAGCTGGTCGCGGAAGGCGTTGTTGAACTCAAAGCGATGACGGTGACGCTCGTAGACGAGCTCCTCGCCATATGCCTCGCGAGCGAGGGTATCGGCGGCGAGCTTGCACGGATAGGCGCCCAGGCGCATGGTGCCGCCCTTCTCGGTCACGTCCTCCTGCGAGCTCATCAGATCGATGACACTATACGGGCCATCCGGATCGAACTCGGAGGAGCTGGCGCCGGCAAGGCCGACGACGTTGCGCGCAAATTCGCACACGGCCACCTGCATACCCAGGCGAATGCCCAGATACGGAATCTTGTGCTCACGGGCAAACTCGGCCGCGAGGATCTTGCCCTCCAGGGCGCGCTTGCCAAAGCCGCCGGGGACCAGGATGCCCGAGGCGTCGCCCAAAACCTCGGAGACATTCTGCTCGTCGAGGCTCTCGCCGTCGACCAGCTGGACGTCCACATGGCGATCGTAGAAGACGCCCGCATGGTGCAGGGCCTCGATAACCGACAGGTACGCATCGGGCAGCTGCGGGTACTTACCCACGACGGCAATCTTCACCTTGTCGGCGTGATGGTTGGCGTGATTCTGTTTGCGCAGGAACTCGTTCCACTCGCTCATGTCGCGCTCACGCGGGTCCAGACCCAGGCGCTCGCAAATGCGCAGGTCAAAGTCCTGCTCGGCAAGCAGCTGCGGAACATCGTAAATGCTCGCGCAGTCCTCGTTGGTAAAGCAGAAGCTTGCGATCTTTCCGCGGATAGCGTCATCGATATGGTGGTCGGAGCGCAGCACGATGATATCGGGCTGGATGCCAAAGCTGCGGAGCTCCTTGACGGAATGCTGCGTGGGCTTGGTCTTGACCTCGTGGGCGGCGGCGATATAGGGAACGAGCGACACGTGGATGTAGCAGACGTTCTCGGGGCCGGCCTCCTTGCGGTACTGACGGATGGCCTCGACAAACGGTTGGGACTCGATGTCACCGATCGTGCCGCCCAGCTCGGTGATGACTACATCGGAGCCGGTCTGCTCCTCAATGCGGCGGAACTTGTCCTTAATGGCATTGGTGACGTGGGGAATCACCTGCACGGTACCGCCCAAAAAGTCGCCGCGACGCTCGCGGGCGATCAAGCTCTTATAGATGGCGCCGGTCGTAAAGTTGGAATCGCGGGTCAGGTTCTCATCAATAAAGCGCTCGTAATGACCCAGGTCCAGGTCGGACTCGTAACCATCCTCGGTAACGAAGACCTCACCATGCTGGAAGGGGCTCATGGTACCGGGGTCGACGTTCAGATACGGGTCGGCCTTCTGCATCGTTACTTTGTAGCCACGCGACTTGAGCAGACGGCCCAGCGAGGCCGCGGTGATACCCTTGCCCAGGGACGAAACCACGCCACCGGTTACGAACACATGCTTGGTCATATTGAGTTACCTGCGCTTCCCGTAGAAGTTGTTTATCCACATCTTACGGGTCTTCATTGTAATACTCGCGCCGCGGACCGTTCGCAATTTTTCTCGCGTGCAATTGCATTTCTCAATCTTGAAACAAAACGCCGCCCGGTTTCCCAGGCGGCGTCGCTATGGCAAGGGTTACATGCTGCTATCGATCAGCAACCTCGTCCTCAAGCATTTCTTGAACGAGCATGCCGGTACGGACGCCCTCAAGATACCACTCGCCACGTTCGGTGAGGCAAATGCCATTTGCAAGCTGACCGCCGTCGTCGCTATAACGCGAGACGACATCAATCATGCCTTCGGAATCCAAGCGATCGATTGCGGCGCGGGCACGATACGGCGAAACCCCCACGCGCTCGGCAAGCGTTTTGCGCGAGAAACCATACGGCCCGCCATTGTCTTCGGTTTGCTGGTCGATCTCCATCAACACCAGCACCTCGACACGCTTCATATCGTTGACACTCGCACGACCCTTGCCCGCCATAGCAGCCTCCTCAAACCGAGCACGAGCATCTAACGCGCCGTGCGCGACCGACACACCTCACGATGGCAGGTAATATCCATCATGCGGCATCCCGCTAAGGATGAAACAGTTACGGTTATTGTATACCGCTCAAATTGTTTCTAGGCAGGTAAACAGCTATTTTTCGCCGAAATAGGCGCTTTATTGATCAAAAAGCCGTACCGGGCGCTAACCCGATACGGCCAAAATGCAATGCAATTACCGCGGTGCTTCAAACTTAGCGATGGAAGAAACCGCGGCGCTCAAACTTGGGCTCGCAGCACACGTTGATACCCAGTTTGCGCAGTACCGTCTCGTCCGTCGGCGAGATAATCACGCTAAAGAAGGCATCGCAACCGCGCAGCTGCTCCAGGCCCGAAAGGACGCGAGCGGCCGTCTCACTCGTGGCCGAGGTGATCGACAGCGCCATAAGCGTCTCGTCGGTGTGGAGGCGCGGGTTTTTGCTGCCCAGGAAATGCGTCTTGAGCTTGCTGATGGGCTCGATCGCTTCATCGCTAATGACCTCGAGCTCAAGGTCGACGCCCGAGACATGCTTAAGTGCATTCATGATGAGCGAGCTCGCAGCGCCCAGGCGCGTGGAAGTCTTGCCGGTCACCACGGAGCCATCGGGCATAACCATGGCACCCACGGGACCACCCGTCAGCTGCTCCCTGGTGAGGGCCGCCGAGCGCGCCGGTGAGTAGTTCTTATCGATGCCGGCTTTCTTCATAATGATCTTGAGACGGTCGACTTGCTCATCGCCCACGCCGGTACGGCGCACATTTTCGACCGCGGTAAAGTAGCGGCGGACGATCTCCATCTTGGAAGCGTCGCGGCAGGCATCGTCATCGGTGATGGCAAAGCCGACCATATTGACGCCCATGTCCGTAGGACTCTGGTAGGGGCTCTTGCCCAGGATCTTTTCCATCAGAGCACGGACCACCGGGAAGGCCTCGACGTCGCGGTTGTAGTTGACCGTGGTCTTGTTATAGGCCTCAAGGTGGAAGGAGTCGATGATATTGGCATCGTCGAGGTCCGCCGTGGCCGCCTCGTAGGCGATGTTGACCGGATGCGTGAGGGGAAGGTTCCAGACCGGGAAGGTCTCGAACTTGGCATAGCCGGCGGCCGTGCCATGCTTGTGCTCGTGATAGAGCTGAGACAGGCAGGCGGCAAGCTTGCCCGAGCCAGGACCGGGGGCAGTGACCACGACGAGCGGTCGGGTGGTCTCGACAAACTCATTCTTGCCGTAGCCATCGTCGGACACGATCAGATCGACATCGTGCGGATACCCCTCGATGGGATAGTGCAGCTTGGCGGGAATACCGAGCGCGTTCAGGCGGTTGCGGAACACATCGGCAGCAGGCTGGCCGGCGTACTGGGTGATGACCACAGCCGCGACGGCAAAGCCGTTGCCGCGGAACAGGTCAACCAGGCGCAGCACATCCTCGTCATAGGTAATGCCGAGGTCACCACGAGCCTTGTTTTTCTCGATGTGGTTCGCGTTGATCG
>CABUGR010000121.1 GCA_902491135.1 uncultured Collinsella sp.
CTGACCAACTCCACCCAGGGCGTCTTCGAGGACCGTATCGCCGCACTCGAGGGTGGCGTTGCTGGCCTCGCCGTCGCCTCTGGCGCCGCTGCCATCACCTATACCCTGCAGGCACTCGCCCAGGCCGGTGACCACGTAGTGGCTCAGAAGACCATCTACGGTGGCTCCTACAACCTGCTGGAGCATACGCTCTCCCAGTTTGGCGTCGAGACCACGTTTGTCGATGCCCATAACCTGGAAGAGGTCGAGGGCGCCATCAAGGACAACACCACAGTCGTCTATCTCGAGACGCTCGGCAACCCCAACTCCGACATCCCCAACATCGACGCCATCTCCGAGATCGCCAAGAAGCACGGTCTGCCGGTTGTCGTCGATAACACCTTCGGCACCCCGTATCTGTTCCGTCCGCTGGAGCATGGTGCCAACATCGTCGTCCACTCCGCAACCAAGTTCATCGGCGGCCACGGCACCTCGCTGGGCGGTGTGATCGTCGACGGCGGTAACTTCGATTGGAAGGCGAGCGGCAAGTATGAGCAGATCGCCGAGCCCAACCCCTCCTACCATGGCGTCTCGTTTGCCGAGGCTGCCGGTCCCGCCGCCTTCGCAACCTATGTCCGCGCCATCCTGCTGCGTGACGAGGGCGCCTGCATCAGCCCGTTCAACGCTTGGATCCTGCTCCAGGGCACCGAGACTCTGTCGCTGCGCGTTGACCGTCATGTCGAGAACACCAAGAAAGTCGTTGAGTTCCTGGCTGGTGATAGCCATGTCGCCAAGGTGAACCACCCGAGCCTGTCTGAGCACCCCGATCACGAGCTCTATCAGAAGTACTTCCCCAACGGCGGTGCCTCGATCTTTACCTTTGAGATTAAGGGTGGCCAGGAGGCAGCTTGGAAGTTCATCGACCATCTGCAGGTCTTCTCGCTGCTCGCCAACGTGGCCGACGTCAAGTCGCTCGTCGTGCACCCGGCTACCACCACGCACTCCCAGCTCTCTGCCGAGGAGCTCGCCGAGCAGAACATCACGCCCTCCACGATCCGTCTTTCCATCGGTACCGAGAACGCCGAGGATATCATTTGGGATCTGAAGCAGGCTTTCGCCGCGCTGGACGAGTAAGGCGACTTGTGCAAGGACCCCTTGCGACTCGATAGGTATAACTGCATAAAATGCCTGCTCAAGGCGCCTGTGCGAACAATGGTTGCACAGGCGCCTTTTTTGCATAGAGCGGGTGCAAAAACAGGGTTTTTGACACGCTTTATGCATTCGAGTTGTGGAAAACTCCTGTTGAGAGGATGTGAGTTTTACGCAATTGACGTGCGCCTTTTGAGTAAAACCGCAGGTCGCGATTTGCTCGGGGTACTATGCAGCGCGATCGAATCACACGCAGCTCAAACGCAGCAAAAACGCACTACGGAGGTTTCCAGCTACATGAGGATCGATTCACGAAAACCGAAAGCCGCCGCCCTTTCCGCCGCTCTGACCGTGGCACTTTTGGCGGGCGCCGGTGCAACTGATGCCCACGCGGCAACACTATCCGATACGGTTGGATCTACGCCGTCCGAGACGACGCTGGTACAGCCCGTTGACTATCGCGGCGATGGTTATGGTTCCATGCAGGAGTGGAACGCCTCGATGGAGGCCAAGCGCGATTCCCTTGAGATGCGTGCTCAGATCATCATGAACATGTACGGTGACTATGCCACCGATGACGAGCGCGCTGTACTGCAGAGTTGTATCGACGGTGCGGGCAGTCTTTTGACGATGGAGGAGGTCGACGCGAAGTCGACCGAGCTCGATGAGCTGCGCACTGCACTTGAGGATGCCAAGCGCGAAGCGCTCGAGGTTGCTGCCGCCGAGGCGGAGGCTGCCGAGGCCGCCCAGGCTTCGTACTACAACGCCGGTTACACTCCGTCCTACGCGTCTGCCGCGTCCTACGCGAACGGATCGGGCCTGACGCGCTCTGCGGGTGTCAATAACTACAACGGTCGCCGCGAGACCTATTACAGCAGCAATGTGCTTTATCACTATCGCACGGGCGAATGGACTCAGGATTCTGAGGGCTTCTGGCGCGATTCCGACGGCTATTACGTTGTTGCCGCGGGCGATATGGCCCAGGGCTCGACCTTTACGGGCTCCAAGGGTGATTGCAAGGTCTATGACTCCGGCTGCGCTGCCGGAACCACCGATTACTACACCGGTTGGTAATTTTTCTGCATCACGGATATTTGGCGGACGGGCGTCTTTACCGAGCTTTAGGGCAACGTAAGGACGTCCGTTCTATGTATGCGTTTGAGTTAACAGAGCCCTTACCGTGGCGGTACGCTGGGCGTATGGATGCGGGGCACACTGGTTCTTGAGAAATAAGGTCTTTCTCTTGGAGGAAGTGGTCTTGTGAATGCTCGAGATATTGCCGTTGCCGCCGTCGCGTTGATGCTTGGCTGCCTTGGTCCCACGGCCGCGCTCGTCGCGGGCATGCAGGGGACATGCGGGGCTGCTCCTATCGTGGTCGGCGCGCTGATCGCGGCCGCGCTGCTGGGAAGTGCGGGCGTGGTTCTTTGCCGCGACGATGAGGACGAGGTGCCGGGGTCGCAACGCTAACTGTTGTGAGATCGGCCGCCGGTCATAGACGAAGATGAAGGCCGCCGCAGGGGAAAGGTTCCCTTGCGGCGGTTTTGCTGTTAAGGCTGTTGAATGCGGCGCGTCGGCGCTACCAGCTTTTCTCGATATCGCGGATGCGCCGATAGAGCCACTCGTTTTGCGGTGCCTGGATATCGTGTTTGGCTGCGAGGCGGCAGATGGTGCCCGCGAACTCATCAACCTCGGTTTTGCGCCTTGCGATGCGGTCTTGAGCCATCGAGGGCATACCGGCGGGGTCGATTCCCTCGATGAGGTGCACCATTTGCGTCAGGTCTGCCTCGGTCAGTTCAACGCCCTCGGCGTTGGCGACCGCAAGCGTTTCGCGCATGGCGGAAACAAAGCAGCGACGCTGCTCGGAGCCCGGCTCCGTGGCGCTTCCGTAGGTCCCGCCGTAGGCCATGCAGGTCTGGTTGATGCCGTCGTTGAGCATGAGTTTGGCCCACATGCGGTGGGCGATGTCGTCCTCGACGGTATGGGCGATGCCGCAGCGCGTATAGAGCTCGTCGATTGCGGTGATGGTTGCGGGGTTCGTGCCGGCCGCCGCGCCAAAGCGGATTTCGCCCGCATTGGTAAAGGTGAGCGCGCCGTTGAGAAACACGGCGTCCATGCCCTGGCAGATACCAAGAACGGTATGCTCCCAGCCAAAGCGTTCGGCAATCTTTTGCTCGCTCGTAATGCCGTTGCACAGCGAGGCGATGAGCGTGTTGGGTCCCACGACGCGCTCCATAGTCTTGAGTGCTTGGTCGAGACCGGTGGTCTTGACTGTCAGGATGACCAGATCGGCGGGCGTCGCCTCGCTGGCACGGACGGACGTGAGATCGCAGGGCTTGCCGTTGACGGTGAGCGCGTCGTTCGCGTGACGCTCAAAACGGGTGTCATCCATAACGTATTCGACGGCGTCATTGCCGAGGGCCTTGGCAATCATGCTGCCGTAGAGCAAGCCGACGCCGCCCTTGCCGATAAAGGCGACCTTGTTGATCTGCATGCGAATCATCTCCCCATATAAAAGGCGCCCGCGTAAGGGACGCCTGATGGATTGTATGCTGCCGGGGTGATTGGTGGGTGCGCGGGGCGGCTGTTATAAAAAAGAAACGTTTGTCTGGACGTTACGCTGCGGGGCAGACCGCAAAGACATGCGCGTGGTCATGCCCGGCTCCTTTCATCGGGCTTTTTGCTGATGTTAAAGCGGTGTCGTGATGGCTCGATTGCTGCTACGTTACGATACGTTCTCGATTGCGATTCCAATGTGTTTTGATGGCGTGGCCGTTGTGTTTCGCCTCATTAGAGCTTCGAGGGGAGAGGAGGGGCAGTGCAATATCGTGTTGACCCCAAAAGCGGCAACCGTATCTCGGTGCTGGGACTGGGCTGCATGAGGTTTCCCGGTGCGCCGGGACACCCCGATGCGAAGACGGCCGATGCCATCATTTCCCGTGCGGTGGAGCAAGGAATAGCCTATCTGGACACGGCCTATCTCTACCCCGGTAACGAAGCTTGTGTGGGAGCTTCGCTTGAGCGCCTGGGGCTGCGCGACCAGATTTTGCTTGCGACCAAGTTGCCGCACGCTTCGTGCAAATGTGCGGAGGATTTCGATCGGTTTTTCGACGAGCAGCTGCGCCGTTTGCGGACTGACCATATCGACTATTACCTTATGCACAACATCACCTCGCCCGCGCAGTGGGAGCGCGTGGTAGCGCTGGGTATCGAGGACTGGATTGCGCACCAAAAGGCGGCGGGGCGTATTCGCCAGATAGGTTTTTCGTACCACGGCAGTGCGGCGGACTTCCTCACGATGCTTGACGCGTATGACTGGGACTTTTGCCAGATCCAGTACAACTACGCTGGAGAGCGCTACCAAGCGGGAACGGCGGGACTCATGGCAGCCGCCGAGCGCGGGCTCGCGGTGTTTGTGATGGAGCCGCTTTTGGGTGGACGCCTGGCGGGCAAGCTACCTCCGCGGGCCCGCGCCGTGTTCGATGACGTACGCGATCCGTACCTGAAGACGCCGGCTGCTTGGGGCCTTTCGTGGGTGTGGAATCATCCTCAGGTCACGATGCTGCTATCGGGTATGACCGATACCGCGCAGGTGGACGAGAACGCGGCATTGGCGGATCGCGCACTGCCGGATTCGATGACAGCTACTCAGCTCGATACCATC
>CABUGR010000122.1 GCA_902491135.1 uncultured Collinsella sp.
ACTTAATGTGCTCTCCGTGCGAGCAGGACTGTAGAGCAGGAAACCTTGTATACGCCCGCCCGCTCCCGAGGGACATCTCTCATGCAAAAACTGTCGCTGGGTAAAGTCCGAGGTCAGTGGCGTTTTATACCGAGAAATCCAAAAAAGTTGAAAATTCATTACAAATTTGCGTTGACTTTAGGTAACTAAAGTTTCATACTCCTTTTCAACCACTGGGGGATGTGAACACGCACGGATCGTTCGCATCATGATTGAAGAGGATTTCTTAGACATGTTCACGCATCAGCTAAACATTATCAGCGTAGTAATTATCTGATGCGGGTTAGCACATACAGCTAGCCCGTACGATAACGGGCGGCTGATGAAGATGAGGGCCGTCGAGCGCAACCGACGGCCCTCATTTTTTATGTCTAGGAAGTTCTTTTTAGAGGAGGAAATGTAATGAACGGAGTTTTGCTCATGGTTGTGGCCGCGGCGGTGCTCGCCTGCGGCTATCTGGGCTACGGCCGCTGGCTGGCCAACAAGTGGGGCGTTGACAAAGAGGCCCTCACGCCGGCCAAGCGCATGAAGGACGGCAACAGCTTCTCGCCCGTCTCCGCCTTCACCGCGTTTTCGCACCAGTTCAGCTCGATCTGCGGTGCTGGCCCTGTCACGGGTACGATCGTCGCCATGGCCTTTGGCTGGCTGCCCGTCGTGCTCTGGGTCCTCGTCGGCGGCATCTTCTTTGGCGCCGTCCACGACTTTGGTGCCCTGTACGCTTCGATGAAGAACAACGGCAAGTCACTCGCTCAGCTCATCGAGAAGTATATCGGCAAGACCGGCCGTCGCCTGTTCCTGCTGTTCTGCTGGCTGTTCTGCATCATCGTCATCGCCGCCTTTACCGACATGGTCTGCAAGACGTTCATGTTCACCCCGGCCGTTGACGCTTCTGGTGCTGCTACCGGTGCCATCGACTTCACCAAGTCCTATGCCGCCGGCTGCGCTGGTACCATCTCCATCCTGTTCACCTTCGTCGCTATCGCCTTTGGTTGGGCCCAGAAGAAGTTCAACCTTACCGGTGCTGCCGAGTTCGTCACCGGCGTGGTCCTCATGGTCCTCATGTTCGCCGTCGGTATGCAGTTCCCGGTCTACCTGGATAAGTTCCAGTGGTTCGCCGTCGTCATGGTCTACCTGGTCTTCGCTGGCGCTATGCCCATCCAGATGCTCAAGACCCCGCGTGACTACCTCACTTCCATCATGATGATCGTCATGATCGTCTGCGCTGTCCTCGGCATCGTCGTCCTGGGCGTCAACGGTCAGGCCACTATCACCGCTCCGGTCTTCACCGGCTTCTCCACTGCCTCCGGCATGATGTTCCCGGTCCTGTTCGTCTCCGTTGCCTGCGGCGCTCTCTCCGGTTTCCACAGCCTCGTTTCTTCCGGCACCTCTTCCAAGCAGGTCGAGAAGGAGCAGGACGCCGTCAAGGTCGGTTACGGCGCAATGATCGTCGAGTCCTTCGTCGGCATCCTTGCCATCATCGTTGCCGGCATCATGTTCTCCGATATGAACACCGCCGGTACCGGCGCCCTCAACGCCGGTGTCGCTTCCACCCCGTTCCAGATCTTCGCCGCTGGCATCTCCCGCGGTATGCAGGCCTTCGGTGTTGACGGCACGCTCGCTACCGTCTTCATGACCATGAACGTCTCCGCTCTGGCCCTGACCTCGCTCGACGCCGTCGCCCGCATCGCCCGCACCTCGTTCTCCGAGTTCTTTGCCCAGACCAACGACGCCCTGGCCATCGAGTCCAAGGCCGGCTACATGAAGGTCCTCGGCAACCCCTGGTTCGCCACGGTCGTCACCCTGCTTCCCGGTCTCGCCCTCGCTTTTGGTGGCTATGCCAACATCTGGCCGCTCTTTGGTGCTTCCAACCAGCTGCTCGGCGGCATGACCATGATCACCCTCGCCGTGTTCTGCAAGTGCACCGGCCGCAAGGGCTGGATGCTCTACGTGCCCGTCGCCTTCCTGCTCTGCTGCACCTTCACCTCGCTGGTCCAGAGCGCCATGGGCTGCATGACCGCCGTCCAGGCCTACGGTTTCTTCGGTACCATCCCGGCTACCGCCACCACGGCCGCCGTTTCCGTCGCCGCCACCAAGGGTCTGCAGCTTGTCTTCGCTGTCCTGCTGATGGTCCTGGGCCTCATCGTCGCCGTCAACTGCCTCAAGGAGTTCTTCGGCAAGGAGGCTGGCTCCATGCCTGATGAGGAGCCCGAGTGGTCCGAGATGGGCAAGGCCGAGTATGGCCGCGCTGCTGCTGCCGAGGCTCCTGTCGACGCCGAGGCCGCCAAGGCTTAGTCGACCTGACGAGTTGAACGTCACATCTATATGACTCGGAAAGACCGGGTCCGCGACTTCGCGGGCTCGGTCTTTTTTCATGCAAAAGCGGGTGACGCTCGAGTGTTCTCGCAGATGTTTTGCGTGGATAAGGGCGCGCGTTGTACCATATAGACGTATATGTGTGCATATGAAAGGGGCCCCGTGGCCAAGACGGTATATTCCGATAACCAACAAAATGTCGATGCTCTGGCTGAGCGCCTGAGCAGCCAGACGTCGCTTTCTGCTGAGCGTGCCAAGCTGGTTGCCTACGACCTGCTTTGCCGCAAGGCGCTCAAGATTAAGTCGAGTGCGCTGGCGCAGATTTTCCGCTCCGTCGATAAGGAGTGCGACACCAAGGCGATGCGCGATGAGCTTATCGCGGCAAAGATCGTGACCAAGATCGAGGGTAGCGGCATTAACGGGCGCCCGGCGTTCTATACCATCAATGCCGAGATTAACGATGCCCAGGAGCGGCCCGTCGAGGTTGCCGAAGAGGCCGTCGAGGACGTTGTCGAGGCGCCCGCTTCGGTGGAAACGGCTCCGCGCGAGCATGTCGATACCGACGAGCTGCTTGACGAGAGCGTCGTTCGCGCCTTTACGGCCAAGGCCGGCCGCGGCGGTTTTGGCGGGAGTGGCAAGCGCGATGCGCAGCGCCGCGCCCAGCAGGAGCGCTTCCGTCGCGCCGTTGCTCAAAAGGGCGAGACGGATGCTGAGGCTGTTGAGACCGAGGTTGCTGCCGAGTCGCAGAAGCCCGCGAGGGAGCAAAAGCCCGTGGAGGCCCAAGAGCCCAAGCGTCGTCGCGGTGCTCACTTTAAGACTGCACAGCAGGATGCCGCGCGTGAGGTTGAAGAGTCTTCTGAGGTTGCAGACGATGTTGAGGAGTCTGCCAAGAAGGCTCCGGGTTCGTGTCGTCCTGGTCGCGGTTTTGCGGGACGTGCATATCCCGTAAAGCGTCAGGAGAAGGGCGAGTCGGTTTCGACCACCCAGGACGAGAAGACCGTTGAGCCGGCGGCTCGCGAGCAGAAGCCTGTTGAGCCGCAGCTTGAGGTTGATGCCGAGGCCAAGGGCCAGCAGCCTACTGATGAGCAGGCGGAGCAGGGCGCGTCGAGCAAGCCTCGCCGCCGTCGCCATCGTGGGGGCCGCAGTTCCCATGCCGAGACTGCAACCGAGAAGACCACGCCGCAGAACGAGGATGCGAAGGCCGAGGTTTCTTCGGGGCAGCCTAAGCGCCAGCCGGCGAAGGAGAGCAAGTCCGTTCGTCCGCAGAAGCAGGCGTCCTTGCCGAAGCACGAGCGCAATTCCCAGGGCGATTCTAAGCGCAAGTCTCAGAAGAAGCCGGAGTCTGCCGCAGCAGATACTGCTGCCCAGCAGCCCAAGTCGTCCGTCCACGGCGAGGTCTCGGCGTTTGCCCTTGCCCGCGTTTTAGGCAGGCAGCTGCTCAAGGTTGTCCCTACGCCTACGGCGCTCTCTAAGATCAAGGAGCAGCAGACACAGATCGTAAAGGTCGAGGGCAAGGACGGCAAAAAGGCTCCGCAGCGCACTCAGCACAACGAGATGTCCAACCGCAAGATTGCCGAGGAAATCGCAATCATCCAGGCTTGGATCGAGCAGAACCGAGGTGCCGATACGCCGGTTGCCTCGCGCCGCCAGCGTGCCTACCAGATCTTTAACGACGAGAAGGCTTTTGACGGCAAGCACGGTGAGCGCTTGATCAGGCGTATGACCGAAAAGGGCATCAGCATGCAGGCGATCAAGGTCGCCCCCAATCGCCCCGTGCACTTTACGGGCTTCTTTACGCTGGGCGCCGACAAGCCGTTCATTATGGTCGAGAACCTGGACACCTACGACGAGATCGTCAAGCTGCTGCGTGGCCGCAAGCACGCCAAGCTCTTTGGCATCAAGGTGGGCGGCGTGATTTTTGGCGGCGGATGCAAGGCGAGCGTCTCGCATGCCTTGGACGATTATCTGGCTGAGATTGGCTATCGCTTTAACTACGTCTACTACGTAGGCGATATCGATCGCGAGGGCGCGCGCATCGTCGAGCAGGCTCGCAATGCCAATGTGGTTGAGATTCGCCTGCATGCCGGCATGTACCGCGCCATGCTCGCCGAGCATAAGCGTCGCGTGAAGGCCGGCGGCGAGTGCGAGCCCGCGGCTGCCAACCAGGGCGTGCCGCAGAACCTGGCAGCGACGATCAGGGATCTGCCCATGGTTACGCGCGTGCAGTTCCGCAACGTGCTGCGCGAGGGCGGGCGCATTCCGCAGGAGATTCTGATGACCGCAGACTATCGGGATGGCGACTCGGGAAGCTTCGATCGCATGCTCAACAACTAGGGCGTTCGGCCCCGGGAGAGCGGGGACACCGGCTTAGGTTTC
>CABUGR010000123.1 GCA_902491135.1 uncultured Collinsella sp.
GGCACCCGTATACTCGGGCGGACAGATGATCTTGGCCTTGAGGTAGGGCTCCTCAATGCGCTCGATACGCGTAGCCTCGGGCAGATCCTGCGGGCTGCGGACATCGACCATCTCGCCATCGGTCTTGTACACGTGATAGTCGACCGAAGGACTCGTGGCGATGAGGTCAAGGTTGAACTCACGCTCGAGGCGCTCCTTAACGACCTCCATGTGCAGCAGGCCCAAGAAGCCCACGCGGAAGCCAAAGCCGAGCGCCACGGACGTCTCGGGCTCCCACACCAACGACGGGTCGTTAACGTGGAGCTTATCGAGTGCGTCGCGCAGGTTCTCGTAATCCTTGTTATCGATCGGGAACAGGCCCGTATAGACCATGGGCTTGGCCTCGCGGTAGCCCGGAAGCGGCTCGGGGCAGGGGTTCGACGCCCAGGTAAGGGTGTCGCCCACGCGAACGGCCTCGGGGTCCTTCAGGCCCGTGACTACGTAGCCCACCTCGCCGACCGTCAGAGCATCGACCGGGGTCTCGGCAGGACGCTTGACGCCCACGCCGTCGACCAAAAAGTCACCCTCGGCCTGCATCATACGCAGCGTATCGCCCTTTTTGATGGAACCATCGAAGACGCGCACCGTGGCCACCACACCGCGATACTCGTCAAAGTACGAATCCAGAATGAGCGCTTTGAGCGGAGCGTTTGCATCGCCCTTAGGAGGAGAGATCAAAAAGACGATGGACTCCAGCAGGTCTTGCCCGATACGCATACGGCATCGTCGGCGGGAATCGCCAGGTCGTCCTCGATCTCGGTCTTGACCTCGTCGGGATGGGCCGAGGGCAGGTCGATCTTGTTGATGGCGGGCACGATATCCAAGTTGGCGTTCATAGCAAGCGTTGCGTTGGAGACAGTCTGTGCCTCGACACCCTGGGTGGCGTCAACGACGAGCACCGCGCCCTCGCAAGCGGCCAATGAACGCGAGACCTCGTAGGTAAAGTCTACATGGCCCGGCGTATCGATGAGGTTGAACTGATACGTCTCGCCATCGTCGGCGTCATAGGACACGCGAACGGCATTGGACTTGATCGTGATGCCGCGCTCGCGCTCGATATCCATGGTGTCGAGCAGCTGCGACTCCATGTCGCGTTCGTCGACGGTATGAGTGAGCTCAAGGATGCGATCGCTGATCGTGGACTTGCCATGGTCGATGTGCGCAACGATTGAGAAGTTGCGGATGTGGGAAATGTCAATTGAAGTATTCATGCGGACTATCTTACCCGAGCGGTACAAAAAATGGAGCCTGTTCCATAAAACAGGCTCCATTTATGCGCGTAATCTGTGTGGTGTGAAATTTACAACTTAGGCGTTGATGCTGTTCACGAGCTTGGCAAGACCGGACTTGCGGTTGGAAGCCTGGTTCTTGTGGATAACATGCTTGGCGGCAGCCATGTCGAGACGCTTGGTGACGGTCTTGAGGGCAGCCTGGGCCTTCTCGGCGTCGCCCTCGGCAACGGCGGACTGGACGTGCTTGGTCAGCGTCTTGAGCTCGGACTTGACAGCCTTGTTACGCATGCGAGCTGCCTCATTGGTGCGGATACGCTTCTTCTGAGACTTGATGTTTGCCACTTCTGGAGTTCCTTTCGAGTTCCTTGCAAAAAATGTATGACACCTCTGAGACACGGTGAGGTCATGCAAGCGCCTACTATAGCACGCTCCCCCTCAAAGGGATAGAACGAATTTGTCAAATAGGCAGGTATCATCACGATTTTCTCAAGATGTACGTAATCCAGAGCAAAAGCGCGGTCTGAGAATCGGCCGAACCCTTCAGCGCGAGCTCCACATCGACCGCGCCCTCGAGCGCGGCAACGAGCTCTGCCATCGAAAAGCGACGTGCCCAGGTCAGGTGATTCTTGACCTGCCAGGACTGGAGCTTAAGCGTTGCGGCCAGCTCACGACCCTGTCCGCGCGCATCGAGCGCCTTGGCAACGATAAGCTCGCGGATGCGGCCGCACAGCAATGTGTAAGTCCACACGTAGCTCTTGGCGGGCAGTAGATTGAAGAGCTCGAGCGAGCGTCGCATGTCACGGGCCGAGACCGCATTGAGAAAGTCCCAGGGCTGGACTTCGGCCGTGCGCACAATCCAGCGCTCCACATCAGCAAGCTCAATCTGGGGCGCCTCGACCATCTGGGCAAGCTTAGCCAAATCGTTATCGAGCATGCGAGTGTTTTCACCCGAACGCGAGACGAGCTCCTCGGCGGCCGCCGTCGAGATCGACTTGCCGTGCTGCGTCGCCATCTGTTGCACGCGGCGCGGTAACTCCCAGCGCTTGGTGCCGGAGCAATCGATCACGGCCTTCTTGTCGATTTTGGCGATCGCCTTATACAGGCGCGTGTTCTTGGCAAGCGAGTCGGCGATGATGAGGCAGACCGTCGTGGGGCTGGGACTCGCCAGATAGTCGACAAGCGGCTCCGAGACCGCCTTAGCGAGCTTTGAGCAGCCATCAAGGATTACCAAGCGAAACTCGCTGCCCATCGGAAAGGTGTTAAGCGATCCGATAATGGACTCGATATCGGGGTCCTTGGTCATGTCGCGCTCGTCGAGGTTGAACTCGACCATTCCCGACTTTTCCAGACGCGCCTTCATACGCGAGACGGCGTGATCGCGCTTGACGCCGTCGGTACCGACGATCAGATATGCCGGCAGCAGACCGGTTTCGGACATTACGCTCCCCTCCCGCAGGCCTTCGTATTCGTTCCGTGCCATTCTAGCCCAGGGGCCCACCACACGCCATCGACGTCGTCACGGTCGCTGGCATCGCATCGCAAAGCCCTTTGCGGTCGGGCTGATGGTGATATCACCGTGTTCGATGGTGCATGCGAACGCACCGCCCGCTTCCTGAACGGCATCGATGCAGGCATCCGACGGATGACCGCATCGATTCCCCTTGCCGGCGCTCGCGAGGGAAAGCTCGGGTCTCAGGACATCCAGCAACTCACCATCGACTGAAACCTTGGAGCCGTGATGCCCAAGTTTAAGGACATCGATATCCCCCACCTCCTGCACGAATTCCCGTTCTTGGTCGAGCTCGGCATCACCAGTGAGGAGCATACGCAGGCTCTTGCCTTCCTGAACATAAGAGAGTAGCAGGACAAGCGAGTCCTCATTTCCCTCGCCATCTACGGACTCGAACGGCCACATCACGCGGGCACAAAATGAGCCGATGTCGACCGTATCCCCACGGCGCCCCTGCCGATACTCAACGCCAGGTCGATTCAATACCTCGGCAGGAGCATCCTCCAACGCATCCGCCGCCACGGCAATCGTTCCGACCGAAAACTGTTCGAGCACGGCAGGTAGACCACCCCAGTGATCCTCATCCCAATGCGTCACAAAGACGGCATCGATATGGTGCACGTTATTGCGAACCAACGCCGCTACCACGCGCTCATCGAGCCCGCAGTCGACGAGTGCTAATGCGTCGCCCTGGCGGATAAGAATCGCATCCGCCTGGCCCACATCGAGCACCGTCACCGAAGGCGAAGCGAATCGATCCCAGTAGACGTACGGAATCGCAGCCAAGAGCACCAGGCATGAAAGCCCCACCGCCATAGGACGTGCACGGGGACGCGGCCACCAGACCAACAGAACCGCCAGCAAACACGGCACTAGGTAAATCCACATGCTATCGGGCGGCACACTCACAGATGCACCAGGCACGGCGGCAAACAGCCGCTCGAAGAACAGTGCGCAACGGGCGGCAACCATGGGCACAACGAGCGCCCAAATCCGCAACGGTTCCACGAGCGAAAAGGGAACCAGCACGATCGACACAGCAAGCAGTACGCTCACCACCGGACCGATGACTGCATTTGCCAGCGGAGCAATGAGCGAGAACGTACCGAAGGCAGGAATGGTAATGGGAAGTGTTGCCAGTTGCGAGCACAGCGTGACGGAAAGTATGTTGGCAACGCCCGATGGCACACCCAGCTCACCCAAAGCGTAGGTCGCATAGGGGCAAAAGCACAGAATGGCTAAGACGCTGGCACACGAGAGCTGAAAGCCCATCTCGAACAGCACCGTCGGCCGCAGTAGCACAAAGATGGACATGGTTACGAAGAGTGCCGATGCGCTGTGCCGGCGACGCCCCGCGCCGTTTACGACAAGCGTCGCGAACACCATGCAGCACGCGCGCACGGCCGAGGGAGACGCGCCCGTAAAGGCAGTGTAGCCCACAAGCGCCATCGCCAATATCGCCCGCTGAACACCACGTGAGCAGCGAGTCTTTTGCAATACACCCTCGATTACAAATCCCACGATAGCCAAATGGCTGCCGGAGACGGCTATAAGATGCGCCGTTCCCGTCACCGAAAACCAGTCGCCCGCCGGCTGGGCGCGCAGTTCGGCCGAACGACCGCAGACGACACCGGCTATGAGTGCACGCGCCGGGTCGGTCGCAGGCGCGATGGACGCAAGCAGCCCATTTCGCAGCCGAAGCAGCGGTCCCGGAGAGCCCTCATCGGCCGACACAATCCGAACAACTTTAACCTTGCGCACCTCGCCTCGGAGCACGCGCGATCGTCCATACGCATCGTTCTCAAAACGTGAAACGCGACCGATAACACGCACGTACGCCCCGACCTTGAGCTCGCGGTCGCACGATAGGCGAACCGTTGCCAAGTTCTTACCGTCCGCGCGTGCCTCG
>CABUGR010000124.1 GCA_902491135.1 uncultured Collinsella sp.
TATTGCTACAATTCGTACAAATATGCTTTAAACGCACGAGGAAGGAACCACATGTTTGGTTTTAAGAAAGAGCTCTACACGCCTGAGTATCAGCTTGCCGGCGACGAGTGCGCCGTTATCGAGACGTCGAAGGGTACCATCAAGGTCAAGTTTGACGGCGAGGGCGCTCCCATTCATGTCGCGAACTTCTGCGAGCTTTCCACGATGGGTTTCTATGATGGCCTTAAGTTCCATCGCTATGTGCCCGGCTTTGTCATTCAGGGCGGCGACCCCAATACCCGCGATATGTCCGGCGCCGCTGCCGGTCTTGAGGGCCCCGACGGCATGCCCGGTACCGGTGGCCCCGGCTACTGCATCAAGGGCGAGTTTGCCACCAATCCGCGCAACAGCCATGTCGATGGCGCCCTTGCCATGGCACGCTCCATGGATCCCGATTCCGCGGGTTCGCAGTTCTACTTCTGCTTGGGTGCCCAGCATAACCTCGATTCCGGTTACACCGTCTTTGGTACCACGGTCGAGGGTCTCGATGTGATTTCGCAGCTGCGTGCCGGCGACGAGATCGTCCATGTCGAGATCGTTCACGAGTAAAGGGGATTTCCTTGAATAGCCAGCTGATCCAACAGGGCCGTGCCGCTTACCGCGCGGGTGATTTTTCCGCTGCAGCCCAGATGCTTGGGGCGGCAAAAACTCCCGATGAGATTATGGGCGAGGCCGATCACCTTCGTGGCAACGCCTTGATGCACCTGGGCATGTATGCCGAGGCCGCCGAGGCCTATGCCGCCGCCCTCAACGACGGCACCTATGGCAAGCGCGGCGCGCTGCTCACCAACCGCGGCAAGGCACTCGCCGCCGTGGGCGACTACACGACGGCCGCTCAGGCGTTCTCTGCCGCTACGCAGGACGCTTCTTATGCCACGCCGTTCAAGGCCTATCTGGGCCTGGGTAACGCGCTGTTCCAGTCGGGCGACTATGCCAACGCGGGTACTGCTTTCCGTCAGGCTGCCATCGACGGCGCCAATCCGGCTCCTGCCGCCGCACTCGGCGAGCTTGGTCGTTGCTTCATTAAGCTCGGCCGTCCGGCGGATGCCGTGGAGACCTACCGTACGGCTATCGACTTTGCCGGCCCCCGCGACGACACGCGTGCGCTCAACGCCGGCATGGGTCAGGCGCTTTCTGCCGCCGGCCGTCCCTCCGACGCACTCGACGCCTTTAACGCCGCTACTGCCGATGGTATCTACCAGCTCACCTCCGAGCAGGCCGATGAGCTTGCCCGCGTGCACGATTCGCTTGCCGCGCTGTCTGCCCAGACGGCTATGGCCACGGCTCCGGCGCCCGCGATGGACGCTCCTGCCGTCGATCCGCTCGATCCTACGGGCGCGACCGGTCAGTTTATGCCCGATCCCTCGGACACCGGCTTCTTTACGCTGTCCGAGTCCGAGATGGTCCAGCAGGACCGTCAGGATCGTAAGCAGGCCAAGGTCCGTCGTCGCCACCGCCACACGGGTCTCAAAGTCTTCATCGTGCTGCTTCTGCTCATTTTGATCGCCGTGGGCGGTCTGGGCTTTGCCTACACGCGCGGCTTTGGTTTCCCGTCCCAGGAGTCTGTCGTTTCCGATCTGTTCCAGGCTGCCGGCGACGGTGACACGGCAAAGGCCGAGTCTTGCCTGGCCTCGAGCCTGTCCGAGGACGCTAAGTCGATGATCATCTCCTCGATTCCGCAGGGTGCCACTGTGTCCGTCGAAGGCATGGATCAGTCCATGACCGAGACGACCGCCAAGGTGAAGGCATCGCTGTCCAAGGGCGGCGAGCAGGAGTACACCGTCAAATTCGTGCGCTCCGACAACCATATCGGCTGGGCCGTTTCCTCGCTCGATATGGATTTCTCGGCTGCTGACAACCAGTAGTGACCTTATGGGATTTAGCTTTGCCCGGCGCTTCACCGCAAGTGAGGTGCCGGGCTTGCGCTAGTATGATGAGCTAGTAGTTTTCCAGCAATCATCCAACACATCAGGAGTTGCGTTGTTTTCTTTGATGGATATGTTCTTCGGTAGCTATGCGGGCGATCTTGCCATCGACCTCGGCACCGCAAATACGCTTGTCTCCGTGCGCGGCAAGGGCATCGTCATCCGCGAGCCCTCTGTTGTCGCCATCGACAAGAACGACGAGCGCATCCTGGCGGTCGGCATCGAGGCCAAGCGCATGCTCGGTCGTACGCCCGGCAACATCGTGGCCGTTCGTCCCCTGAAGGACGGCGTCATCGCCGACTTCGATGTTACCGAGGCCATGCTTCGCTACTTTATCGACAAGGCTTCCGAGAAGCGCTATCCGTGGACTCCGCGTCCGCGCGTTGTCGTCTGCGTTCCCTCCGGCGTCACGTCGGTCGAGAAACGTGCTGTCTTTGAGGCCACGATCCAGGCCGGTGCCCGCCAGGCCTATCTGATCGAAGAGCCTATGGCCGCCGCTATCGGCGCCGACCTGCCCGTCGAGGAGCCCACCGGCTCCATGGTCATCGACATCGGTGGCGGTACCACCGAGGTTGCCGTTATCGCTATGGGCGGCATCGTCGTTTCGCAGTCCATCCGTATTGCCGGCGACGAGTTCGATCAGGCCATCCTCACGCACGTTCGTGATGCCTACAACCTGGCCATCGGCGAGCGTACGGCAGAGGACATCAAGATCAAGGTCGGCTCCGCCGTGCCGCTCAAGGATGAGCTCGACGTCGAGGTCAACGGCCGCGACGTGATTACCGGTCTGCCCAAGACCGTGCGCATCGAGAGCGAGGAGATTCGTCGCGCGCTCAACAAGCCGCTCGACGAGATGGCCAAGGCCGTTAAGGACGCCCTCGATGCCACGCCGCCCGATCTTGCCTCTGACCTTATGTACTATGGCATATTGCTGACCGGTGGCGGTGCGCTGCTGCGCGGTCTCGACGTGCGTCTGCGTGATGAGACCGGTGTTTCGGTCAACGTCAGTCCTACGGCGCTCGATAACGTCGTTAACGGCTGCGCCCGCGTGCTCGAGGCCAATGCGTTTGATGGCGGCTTCGTCCAGACCAATGCTTAATTTCCAAAAGGTGGATTCCATTTGGCACGATCTTCGGGTTTCTCCACAAATCTGAATACCAAGCGACAATCAACGGGTATGCGCCCGTTGATTGTTTTCAGCCTGATTTCGGTGTTGCTGCTCACGTTTTACATCCGCGAGGGCGAGGCAGGGCCGATTCATGCCGTGCGTTCGGGCGTAACGACGATTACCTCGCCGGTGCGCTTTGTGGGCTCGGCTGGGCCTGGAGACCCTGGCGGCTCCCTTCAATGCGATTGGCAATGTGTTCTCTAACCTAACGGCGTCGCAGGACACGCTCGACGAGCTCAAGAAGCAAAACGAGGAACTGACCTCTAAGGTTGCTGAGCTCTCCGAGGCTCAAAAGACCGCCGAGCGTCTGGAGGGGCTGGTTGGCCTGCAGTCGACCTATAACCTCAAATCGACCGCTGCTCGTATCGTTGGTGCCTCCGGCGATGCCTGGACCTCGACCGTTACCATCGACAAGGGCTCTGCCGACGGCCTTACCATCAACATGCCCGTGACGAGTTCTGCCGGTGTTATCGGCCAGATCATCGAGGTTTCGGCCAAAACGTCCACCGTGCGCCTGATTGGCGACGAGAACTCGGGTGTGTCCGCCATGGTACAGGACACGCGCGCCCAGGGCATGCTGCAGGGTCAGGCTGACGGCACGCTGCGTCTTGAGTACGTGAGCGTCGACTCCGATGTTAAGGTTGGCGACATCATCGTGACCTCGGGCATCGGTGGCGTGTTCCCCAAGGGTCTACCGCTCGGCACCGTCTCGTCGGTCGAGAAATCGGCAAACGATGTGTACTACACCATTGTGGTGCGCGCCCAGACCACGGCCGAGAACAACGAGGAAGTGCTGGTCATCACCTCGCTGACCGACGAACAGTCGGCCTCGGATGAGGACGTGAGCACGGCCAACAGCACGCCGCAGGGAACGTCGCGCGACGCTGCGACCAAGACGAAGGACGAGAGTTCGGATGACAGTTCCGACACGTCCGAGACGACCGATTCTGGCTCGAGCGAATAGGGGGCATGTCCATGGATCTACACGAGCAGGGGATGAGCTCCCGCACGTTTGTAATCGCCGCCATTGTGTGTGTGCTGCTGCAGGCAGGCCTGGCACCGCAGATCTCCATTGCGGGAGGTCGCGTCAACTTCATGATTATCCTGGTGTGCCTAAGCGTGTTCTCGGGCGACCCGACCCGTGCCGTCGTGTGCGGTTTTTGCAGCGGCTTGTTTTATGACCTGTCCGCTGCCGTGCCGGTGGGCGTTATGTCGCTCCTGCTGACCGTGGGTTCTTTTGCCCTGGTGCACAGCGCCGTCGGTCAGACGGGCGGTACCCCGAGTGCGCGCGGCGTCACCGTGGGCGCCTTTGCGCTCGTCATTAATGTGATCTACAGCATCATCTTGCTGTTTATGGGTTTGGAGACGAGCTTTGTCGTGGCGATCTTCGGCCATGCGCTGCCGTCCTCGATCCTGACGGGTCTGGTTGCCATTCCGTTTTTGATGTCCGGCGTCGTGCCGCAGTCCGGCTATGGATTCTCCGCACGTGGCGGACGCCAGACGGGTATGCGCTTTAAGCCCAAGACCCGCAAGCTCAAATAGGGGAGGCCCG
>CABUGR010000125.1 GCA_902491135.1 uncultured Collinsella sp.
ATGCAGCAGGGGCTCTCAATGTTTTTATGTCCTGCTCATATCGTCTGTGCCGGCAGTTTGGGACACTCCTTGTCATTGGCGAAAAGTAGTCTGTCACCATTGCACCAAGTGGCGGATGCCGTTAAGCGGAGGGCCGTATTGCTGACCCATCGTTTGGGCATACAATTGCTATTGGCTTGCTGCGGTGAAGGTTTGTCCGCCCCGCAGCGTTTTCTACGGTTAAAGGAGTATGTATGTCCGTTGAGGTCATGAGGTCTGTGATCGATGCTGCCGAGGGGCGCGTGCCCGTCGACACGCTGTTTACCAATGCGCAGATTGTCGACGTATATGGTCAGCGCGTGGCGCCCGGTAGCGTTGCCGTCAAGGATGGCGTAATCGTCGGCGTGCTCTACGACGGTCGCGACGATGCCGCCGGCACCTACGAGGCGACCGAGGTCATCGACTGCCAGGGTCGCTATCTCGCCCCCGGCTTTATCGACGGACATCTGCACATTGAGTCCTCGAACATCCGTCCCGCCGAGTATGCGCGCATGGCGGCGACGCGCGGCACCACCACTGCCATTGCCGACAGCCACGAGATCGCCAATGTTTCCGGCCTGGACGGCCTGCGCTTTATGATCGAGGACGGCCGTCGCGCGCCCATTTCCATCAAGTACATGATGCCCTCGTGCGTGCCCGCGCTGCCCGATGAGCAAGCGGGCGCTGTGATTACCGCCGCTGACATGCAGGCGTTTTTTGCCGAGCATCCGGGCGATGTCTTTGGTCTGGGCGAAATGATGAACCTGCCGGGCGTCTTTATGGCCGATCCCGAGACCTGCGCTCGCATCGATGCTGCTAACCAGACGCCGTCCAAGCAAGTCGACGGCCATGCGCCACTTGTCGCCGGCAAGGACCTCAACGCCTATGCCGCGGCGGGCATTATCGCCGACCACGAGTCGACGATCCCCGAGGAGGCGCTCGATAAGCTGTCCCGCGGCATGTATGTCATGCTGCGCGAGGGTACGTGCAGCCACGACCTTGCCAACTTGTCGCCGATGCTGTTGGAGAACCCCGCCCGCGCCCGTCGTTGCTGCTTTGCGACCGATGACCGCGCTCCCTCCGATGCACTTTCGACCGGCATGATCGACAATGCCTGCCGCGTGGCTATCGAGGCCGGTATTGACCCCGTGGTTGCCATCTCTATGGCGTCCCTGTCCACGGCTGAGGCGTTTGGCCTGGACCACGGTTGCCGCGACCCGCACGAGCTGCGTGGCGCCATCGCCCCGGGCAAGCGTGCCGACCTGCTGGTACTCAACGACCTGACGTTTGCCACAGCTCCGTATCGCGTGTATGCCGCCGGCGCGCTCGTGGCACAGGACGGCACTTTTGTGGGCGAGGTTGCACCCGAGATGGCCGAGGTTGCGGCCCTTGCCGATGAGCTGCGCGCCTCCGTTAAGCTGCCGAAGCTTTCGCTCGGCGTGTTCGACTATGCCTTTAAGCCGGGCGAGGCTGTGATTGACGTGGTGCCGGGTAAGGCCATCACGGGCATGGCTCGCCCCGAGAGCGCCGAGGGCCTGCGCCGCATTATGCTGATCGAGCGCCATGGCCGCGGCGTGTCGCTGCAGGCCGAGGGCGTCGACGACGACGGTCCCGCTGGCCTGGGTCTTGTCGGCAAGCATATCGGTCGCGGCTGGGTGCGCGGCTTTACCATCACGGGTGGTGCCATCGCCTCGACGATCGGACACGACTCGCACAACGTCTGCGTGGTGGGCGACAACGCCGCCGATATGATGGCTGCTGTCGAGGCCGTGGGCCAGGGCGGTCACGTGCTGGTGCGCAACGGCGAGGTCGTGGCGCGCATTCCGCTGGCGCTCGGTGGCCTGATGAGCGAAGGCACGGCCGAGGACGTTGCCGCGCAGCACGACGACTTTATGGTTAAGGCACGCGCCATGGGTATTGAGCCGCCGCTCGACCCCATCATGGGCATCATCTTCCTGCCTCTGCCGGTGATTCCGACGCTCCGCATCCGCCCCGAGGGCATGTTCGACGTCACCACCTTCACCTACGCCGACTAGTCATTGGGGACGTTCTTAAACGACTAGTCGCCTGCGACGCTCTTTGGCGTGTTGCTTGACGCTGCGACCGTGGGGCTTCTGGTGAGCGTGGGCTATTTGCTAGGTCCTTGTAACGTTTGCGTCCGCGGAGTCTTATCTGAGCTCCCTTTGGGTACGTTGGAATTGGATACCCGTTCGATTCCAATAAGCCCGAAGGGAGCTTTTCTATGTTTAAACTGATTGCATCCGATATGGACGGCACGTTGCTTGACGAAAACAGCCAGGTGCCTCCCGAGACCTACGAACTGATTTTGGCGCTACGCGAGCATGGCGTGCATTTTGCCGCATCGTCAGGTCGCCGCTACGATCGCCTGTGTGAGTTCTTTGCGCCCGTTCGCGACAAGATGGACTTTGTCGCAGCTAACGGTGCCCAGGTCTACGCCGACGGCAAAATGGTAGACCGCGAGGTATATTCGCACCTGGCGATTCGAAAGCTCGCCCAGGCCGTCGCGACGTTTCCCAATCTGCATCTTGCACTCTTTGACCGAACCAAGTCCTTTTTGCTCGATGACGAGTGCAAGTTCGTGTGTGAGGTCGATAAGGACCTTCCTAATGCCGAGCGCATTTGGGAGCTGCCCGATCCCAGCGTAAATATCATCAAGGCGAGTATCTTTTGCGACGACGGTGCCGTTATGGACAGCGCCTACGTACTGCAGCGCGAGCTCGGCCAACTCTTTACCTTTGCGCCTTCGGGTAACGCATGGATCGATGCCATGCAGCCCGGTGTGTCGAAAGCCTCGGGAATCGAGCAGCTCATAGAGCACTATGGCGTCGAACGCGACGAGGTCATGGCGTTTGGCGACTCGATGAACGACTACGAGATCATTCGCTTTGTCGGCACGGGCTGCGCGATGGAAAACGCGCGCCCGGCGCTCAAAGCGGTGGCCGATCGCGTCGTAGGCTGCAACCGCGACCACGCCGTCCAGCAGGAGCTCCGTCGCGTGCTGGAGAGCCTCGCCTAATCCGGCAGTTGGGGACGTTCCTTTTCTGCCGGCAGCCGGGGACAGTCCTTGCGGTTTTCCGGGGGTAGCTAATTTGGGACGGGGCTATTTTAGCTACCCCATAAGCGGGTAGCTAAAATAGCTCCCCTGCCGGGTTGCTGCTGCTAGTCGAGGGCGGCCATAATGGTGCGGGCGACGCCGTCGTGGTCGTTGTCGTATTCGGTGATGGCGCCGGCGGCGTCGCGGTCCTCGGGCTCGGCGTTGATCATGGCTATGCCATGGCCCGCTGCCTGCAGCATGGGGATGTCGTTGATGTTGTCGCCGAACGCCCAGGCGTCGGCGAGTGGCTCGCCCCGATGCTCGCACAGCCACGTCAGGGCCGTTCCCTTGGTGGCGCCCTCGCCCCTGACCTCGATATTCATGGCGTACGAACGCGTGACCCCGATGCCTCCGAGCGTGTCGAGCGCCGCCGCGATAGCGTCGCGATCGGCCGGGTCGTGCCAGTACATGGCGATGCGTTCGAGTGTCTCGACCTCGTCGATCTTGCTGTCGATATCCATGTCGATCGGCGTTCGTGTGCGCTTGAGCGAAGCCGCGATGTGGGGGTCGCCGCCACAGAATTCGTCCAGGCGCGCGTAGAGCGAGCGGGGGAGGAAGCACTGTCCGTCGGCGAAGATGTCGAAGGTGACGTCGTGGCTGGCGGGGATGCGATAGATGCGGTGGGCGATGCCGCGATCGAGCGGACGGCTCAAAATGCACGTGGCGCGCGAGGCGTCAGTGGGCACATCGTCGTCGAGCTGCCAGATACTGGCGCCATTAGCGCAGACGGCATAGTGCACGGCGGGATGGGCGAGGATGGGCTCAAAGACGCCCGACAGTGGACGTCCGGTGCAGGGCACAAATTCAATCCCGCGTCGAGCGAGTTCGTCGAGCATTGCCCAGGTGGCGTCGCTCATCTGCTTATCACTCGTCAGCAGCGTTCCGTCCATATCGGAAAACACAATCATTTGATGCAGCCCTTTCTACTGGCATAAAAAGCGTGGCCGAAGGCGGCGATGCCCTGGCCACGCTCGAGTTCTATAACGGTCCGCGTCCTAGCGGTCGGCGAGTGGCTTGTACTCCAGCGGCTCGATCACCGGGCGGTAGGCGGGGCGGATGATGCGGTGCGCGCAGAAGAGCTCTTCCATGCGGTGCGCCGACCAGCCGGCCATGCGGGCGACGGCGAATAGCGGCGTAAAGAGCGTCTCGGGCACGCCGAGCATCTTGTAGATAAAGCCCGTGTACAGGTCGATGTTGGCGCAGATGGGCTTGGTCATGCCGTGGTCGCGCATGACCTGGGGTGCCAGGCGCTCGATACGCTCGATGAGTGCGAACTCTTCGCCCAAGTCCTTCTTGGCTGCCAGTGAGCGCGCGTAACGGCGGCAGACCTCGGCGCGCGGGTCGCTGAGCGTGTAGACGGCGTGGCCCATGCCGTAGATGAGGCCCGTGCCGTCGAAGGCCTGCTTGTCGAGGATCTTGCCCAGGTAGGCCGCGACCTCGTCCTCGTCCTCCCAGTTGGAGACATGCGCGCGGATGTCCTCGTGCATAGACACGACCTTGGCATTGGCGCCG
>CABUGR010000126.1 GCA_902491135.1 uncultured Collinsella sp.
GCCGCGCGGCAAGGAGATATATTGCCAGACCGGAGGGGCCCCGTGGGCGGGAATCTGTGCGTACACATTTCCCACACATCTTGGAATCCGACTAACGTTTGCCAGCCGTTACCTACCGCTCGCCGAGCATCTCTTTATATAAGGCAGTCTCATGGTTAAAGCGGATACGTTCCCCTAGCTAAAGCACAGCCAGCATCGAGCAACTCATCACGTTCTTCCACCGAGAACCCCTCGGCGTAGACGCGCACCACTGGTTCGGTCCCGCTAGGACGGACCAGCAGCCACGTGTCATCCTCGAATGACAGACGCAAGCCGTCCATATGACTAACGTTTTGCGGCACCTTGCCACAAATCGACTTGGGGTTTACGCCCGGCAGCAGGGTTCGTAACGTTTCGGCATCTTCGGCCTCAAGGCGCAAGTCGCGTCGACCGTAACTCGTCTTACCAAAACTGTCCTCGAGTTGGTCGACCAGAACGCCCAAAGGCGCGTCCGTCTTTGCCATAAGCTCACACAGAATCAGACAGGCGAGGATTCCATCGCGCTCGGGCATATGCGCGGCGATGCCGATACCACCGGCTTCTTCGCCGCCCATGAGGACGCCGCCCTTCTTCATCTCCGCCGCTATATATTTGAAACCGACTGGTTTGACGGTCACGCGGCAGCCAAGCGCCTCGGCAATGCGACGCACGAGCGTCGAGCATGAAAGATTGACGACGACGCGCCCCTCCAAATTACGAAATTGAACCAAGTCGCCCAAAACGAGCGCCATGATCTGATGCGGATGTATATATCTGCCGCGCTCGTCAACCGCGCCGATACGGTCGGCGTCGCCGTCGGTCACCAGGCCAGCGCAAGCTCCGTCCTCGATAACCGTGCGCTCGCAAGCGTCCACCCACGGTTCAACGGGGTCGGGGCAGATATCTTCTTGGTCAGACGCCTGCCCGGCGTGAATCTCGTGCACCTCAACGCCAAGCTCGCGCAGCAAGTCGGCTAGATAGCCCTGGGCTGCGCCGCCCATGGGATCGACAACCACGCGCAAGTGCGCGGCGCGGATGGCTTCGGCATCGACAAACGATGCCACCGCCTGCATATAGTCAGGAATGATATCCGCGGTGCGATATTGCCCCTCGATCCCCATTGGCTCGGGAGCCATAGTCTCTTCGAGCTCTTCGATGACATCCTGGTTGGCGGTCGAGCCGTCACCCATGCGAATCTTGAGGCACAGATAGCCCTGCGGATGATGGGACCCCGTCACCATGAGCGCGCCGCACGCTTCACCGTCATAAGCCGCCGCCCACGTAAGGGCAGGGGTCGGGACAGGTCGCGAAGCGAGCACGGCGTCTAGCCCGTGCGCTGCTAGCACGCCCGCCGCAAGCTCAGCGAACTCGCGCGCCAGGGGCCGGGTGTCGAACCCTATATATACCGTTTTGCCCGGATTGGTCTTTTGCCACAACTCGCCGACGGCATCGGCGATACGGGCAACGTTATCGGCAGTGAAGTCCTCATCGACGCGAGCGCGCCAACCGTCAGTTCCAAAATGAATTATCGCGCACACGCGCAGACACCTCACAGTGTTTGGATCATGGTACGCATGGGGTATACCCGCAACATGCACTCGGCAACCTGCCGGCACCAGCATTCACCATTTGGGCAAATGCTGCCGAGGACATGCAAGCAATAAAAAAACCGCCCCGTATGGAGCGGTTTGCCCTTTATATATCGAGCGCCTCGGCCATCGCGGCCGTAGTGATTGCCGTGGTTCCACAGCAACTGCCCACCATTGCGGCACCGGCATGTCTCCATTCGATGCATGCGCGCGCGAAAGCTTCGGGGTTCTCGTGCCATACGGGGCCATCCTGAGTCTGGACCGGATCGCCTACGTTGGGACGCACCGTGACGGGAGTAGTCGCCGATGCAACCATCCTGGGCACCGCCGCGTTCGCGGCCGCAAGCGAACAGCAATTAACACCAACCGAATTTGCGCCGTGTTTTTCGGCGTACAAAACGGCTGCCTCGATGTTGAGGCCATCGCCCAACAGGTCGCCTTTATCGTCAACGACAAAACTCACCAGAACAGGCATGCCATCGGCGGCATCTCGGGCGCCGGCAAGCATGGGCTGCAAATTACGGATAGACGTCACCGTCTCGATCAGCAGACCGTCAACGCCGGCGTTGAGCAAGGCGTGCGCCTGTTCGCGCGCAATGCCTCGGATTTCACGATACTCGGCAGAGTCCTCGGCAAACCACTCAATACCGATCGGGCCCATCGAGCCTAGCAGCAGCTGAGGGTGCGCCTGGCGGGCATCGTCGACGGCCCCGCGATTGACCTCCGCCACGGACGGCGCAATCTGGTCGTGCTTGAGGGCATAGCTCGATGCCTGAAAGGTGTTGGTAATGAGCACCTGCGCGCCGGCGGCGACATACAAGCGATGGATACGAGAAACGGTCTGCGGCTCTGCCAGATTCCAAAACGCCGGTGGAATGTCGGCGGCATCGTACTCACTCAACAGAACACTGCCCATGGGGCCCTGCGCCAACAAGGTCTCGCTCGACAAGCGGCGCGTAAGTTCCTCGGCACCAAAGCGGTTGTAATAACTCGTATCCATATATATCCCGCTATTCCTCGACGCTGATTCCCTGCTTTTCGAGATAGGCGAGCCAGCGGCTCATCGTGTCCTCGGATAGCGCATGCTCCATCATGCAGGCCTCGGAATCGGCTCGCTCAAATTCGACACCGAGCTCCTGAACCAAAAACGTGCGGATGAGGCGATGACGGTACCAGATAGCCGTGCGACCGCGATCGGTCAGGATTACCTTGCCGTAGTGCGATTGCTCGACAAGCTCGGATGCCTTGAGCGCCGAAACCGCTTTATTGACCGATGCCTTGGAGACGCCAAGGCGCTGCGCGATGTCGACCGATCGCACGCCGTTGGTTTCCCCCTCTTCGCTTTCAATGCGAACCATGCACTCCAAGTAGTCTTCGTTCGCCACCGTCAGATGTAGTTCGCGCGAGCTATTTGTCGTATCCATGATCTTCCGTCCCTTCTGCATTCAATGGCTGATTCTACCCCATCCAAGCGTCGTGGTATGCCGTGGCATACCGTGCTAGAGTTCTTGTTGCACACGACGACCAAGATTGGAGCGGTCTTTATGGAAAACACCACCACGAGCCCCGATGTCCTCGAACGCTTTTTGCGCTACGTCCAGATCAACACGCAGTCCGAGGATGCAAACTGCGACCAGGTACCCTCGAGCGCCGTTCAGTTTGACCTTGCCAACGTGCTGGCTGAAGAACTGCGCGAGCTTGGTGCGGAAGATGCCCACGTGACCGAGCACGCCTATGTCTGCGCGCATATCCCCGCAAGTGCGGGCGCTGAGGACAAGCCCGCCCTGGGCCTGATCGCCCATCTCGACACCACCGAAGTTGCACCGGGCGCCGGCGTGAAGCCGCACATCGTACACTACGAAGGCGGCGACCTGGTCTGCGGCACGGTTGACGGTAAGCCCGTTGCCATGAGTACCGCCAAGCTTCCCGCCCTGAATGACCTCGCGGGTGAGGACCTGGTCTGCAGCGATGGCACCACGCTGCTGGGCGCGGACGACAAGGCAGGCGTCGCCGAGATCATGTCGCTTGTCGCGCGTATCGCTCAGGACCCTTCTCTGCCCCATCCCGCACTCGGCATTTGCTTCTGCCCTGACGAGGAGATCGGCCACGGAGCCGAGCTGTTGGATATCGATACCTTTGGCTGCAAGTACGCCTACACGGTCGACGGCGGCCCCATCGGCGAGCTGGAGTGGGAGTGCTTTAACGCCGCCGAGGCGACCGTCCGCTTTGAGGGCCAGTCCATCCACCCGGGCGACGCTAAGGGCCGTATGGTCAACGCAGGCAATCTGTTCTGTGACTTCAACGCGTTGCTCCCCTACGTGCAGCGCCCGGAGTATACGGAAGGCTACGAGGGCTTTTATCACCTTGAGGGTGTATCTGCGACCGTCGATCACGCCACAGCGCGCTATATCGTCCGCGACCATGACGCCGCCAAGTTCCAGCAGAAACTCGACCTTGTTGATGCCGCCGCCTCGATGCTCAACCAGCGTCTGGGTGAGGAGCGCGTGACGGTCGAGATTAAGCAGCAGTATCGAAATATGGCCGAGATCGTTCGTGACTATCCCGAGCTTATTGATGTTGCCAAGGAAGCCTACCTTGCCTGCGGCGTTGAGCCCCAAGTGCTGCCGATTCGCGGCGGCACCGACGGCGCTCAGCTGTCGTTCCGCGGTCTGCCCTGCCCCAACCTTTCCACCGGCGGCTATTGCTACCACGGCGTCAACGAGTTCGTCCCGGTCAGTTCGCTCGTCAAGATGACCGACGTGCTCCAGGAGCTCGTCGCCCGCTTTGCATAAGCCTGGCTGCACAAGTCCAAAAGACGAATTGCCCCGTCCTCAACCAAGAACGGGGCAATTTTTTTGCTGCAATGAGAACAGGTTGACGCGCGCCAGCCTATTAACGCAAGGAGTGTCCCAAACTGCCGGCACAGACGATATGAGCAGGACATAAAAACATTGAGAGCCCCTGCTGCAT
>CABUGR010000127.1 GCA_902491135.1 uncultured Collinsella sp.
ATGAATCGTATCGGCGTTCACTACACGCAGGTGCTCGACTTTGTCCGCGGTATAAATTTCCATCGCGGTATTCAGTGCGACGGCGTATTTACGCACTTCGCCACGGCCGATGACCCTTCGGGCTGGGACTACAAGCTGCAGTGTCAGCGCTTTACCGAGGCCGTTCAGGCCATTAAGGATGCGGGTTTTGAGTGCGGTATCGTGCACTGCGCCAACACGCCGTCCTCGATGCTCGACCCCTCGATGCATTTTGATATGATTCGTGCCGGCGTTGGCTTGTATGGCATGCAGCCGTGCGAGCTGAGTGGCCGCGTGATGCAGCTTGATCCCGTTATGAGCGTCCATGCGCGCGTGACGCGCGTGGCACACCCTGCGATGGGTGAGGGCGTGGGCTACGGTTTTACCTACCGCGTACCGCGTACGCGCGTTCAGATCTGCACGCTGCCGATCGGTTATGCCGATGGCCTATCGCGTACGCTTTCCAATCGTATGGATGTGCTGTATCGCGGCGAGCGTGTGCATCAGGTTGGCAATATCTGCATGGACCAGTTTATGGTCGCCATTCAGTCCAACCCGGCACACGAGATTCCCGAGGCCGAGTATGGTGACGAGATGATCATTGTCGGCCGCGATGGCGATGCCGAGATCACTATGGACGAGATGGCCCGACTGCGTGGAACGATTAACTACGAGGTCGCCTGCGGCTTTGGCATGCGTCTCGACAAGGTCTACGTGTAGGAGCCGCTATGGGCGTCATGCACATCCCCGGCCATACCCATCAGGCACCACGTGAGGTCGCACTCGAGGAAATTGAGGCCGTTCTGGGCGATTGTCACCTCTGCCAGCTCTACCAGTCGCGTCACAATATCGTGTTTGGCGTGGGAAACCCCCGCGCTCGTGTGATGTTTATTGGCGAGGCGCCGGGCCGCAATGAGGATTTGCAGGGCGAGCCCTTTGTGGGGGCGGCAGGCGAGGACCTCAACGGCATTTTGTCGCTGGCGGGGCTCAAACGCGAAGACGTCTACATTGCCAACGTGCTTAAGTGCCGCCCGCCGGGAAACCGCAATCCACGTCCCGAGGAAGTGCTGGCTTGCTCGCCGTTTTTGCGTGAGCAGATTCGAAGCATCTGGCCCGATATTATCGTGACGCTCGGCAACCCCGCGACGCACTTTGTGCTTAAGACCGAGATTGGCATTACTAAGCTGCGCGGCAGGTTCCACCAGATGGGGCATTTTGTAGTAATGCCCACGTTCCATCCGGCAGCAGCGCTACGCAATCCGGCGTGGCAGGAACTGCTGGAGGAAGACTTTAAGATGCTGGGCGACTATCTGGAGCGACATCCCGCACCAGAGGACGCCTCGGAATAATAAGGAGCATATATGTCCCTGGAGCGCCTGGGGGTAGGTACTTACAAAACGACTTGCGCTGCCGATACGGAGTACTTTGGCGAGCTAATTGCACCGTGCCTTGAGGACGGCGATGTGCTCATCCTGACCGGTGGCCTGGGAGTGGGCAAAACTCACTTTACCAAGGGCGTCTCGCGCGGGCTGGGCGATGGGCATATGGTTACGAGCCCTACGTTTGCGCTCATGGCCGTTCACGATCAAGGCCGTATTCCGCTGTTTCACTTTGATCTATACCGCTTGGAGCATGCCTACGAGCTCGAGGATACGGGCATTTTCGATGTGCTGGGCTATGAGGGTGCTTGCCTGCTGGAATGGGGCGAACAATTCCAGGACGAGCTGACGGATGAGTATCTTTCGGTGACGCTCAAGCGTGATGAGGGCGACAGTGATGTGCGAACGATAACGCTCGAGGCGCACGGTGACCGCGCAATGGAGCTTTCCCATTTGATTGATAAGGCTGTACAAGATGAGCTTGCATAACGACAACGCGCTGGTGGTGGCGCTCGATACCTCGACCGACATGCTTGCCTGCGCGGCAAGCTGGATTGATGGGCGGACGGGCGAGACGAAGCTCGTGAGTGGCGACCACATGTGTCGCCGTCACGCCAACGTTGAGCTCGTGAATACCGTTGATGGCGTGCTGGCTCAGGCCGGTCTGGATCGCAGCGATGTTGGTTGCTACGTGGTCGGTCGCGGCCCGGGGTCGTTTACGGGTGTGCGCATCGGCATCTCCACTGCCAAGGGCCTCGCGCGCGGTGCCAATGTTCCGCTGCTGGGCGTGTCGACGCTCGACGCTTGCGCTTGGACGGCGTGGAAGGCTGGCGTGCGCGGCAAGCTTGGTATCTTGGCCGATGCTATGCGCGGTGAGGTATATCCGGCGCTGTATATGCTGGTCGATGAGGGTCCCGAGCGTCAATTTGAGCGCGAACACGTGGTCAAGGCCGCCGTTGCGCTCGATGAGTGGCGCCAAGCAGCGGACTGGGACCAGGTTCAGCTGACCGGTGACGGTCTCGTGCGCTATGGCAAGCTGCTGGGTGAGGACGAGACCGCCCGCTGCGTGGAGCGCGACCTGTGGTGGCCTTCGGGCGAGGGCTTGCTGCTCGCGCACGCTGCGGGTGACGGCGATCCGGCCCGCGTCTTGCCGATTTACACGCGCCTTTCGGATGCCGAGGAAAACGAGCGCAAGCGTCTTGGTCTTGCCGAGAGTGCGCAGAGCGAAATTACGGGTGTTGCCGATGAGCTCGCCGGTCGTCATCTGCAGTTCCGTCCCATGGGCGCGGCGGATGCCGAGGGCGCGAGCGCGCTGGAGGCTGCCTGCTTTGAAGGTGCCGGACACGAGGCGTGGACGCCGGGCATGTTCCTGTCCGAACTGGGCGAGGACGTCGCTGCGCCGCGTAGTTGGTGGGTGGCACACGACGACGGCAAGCTGCTGGGCCTTGCCGGCGGTATGGTCGTGGACGGTGATGTGCAGATTCTGGATGTCGCCGTCGACCCGGCACATCGCCGCGAGGGCATTGCCCGCAAGCTGCTGTCGCACGTGAGCTATGATGCCCAGATGCTCGGCTGCACCACGGCTTCGCTCGAGGTCGAGGACGGTAACGAGGGAGCGATCGCGCTTTATAACGCTCTGGGCTTTACCGAGGCTGGCCGTCGCCGCGGCTACTATGGTGCCGGCAAGGATGCCATCGTCATGACGGCTCCGCTGCCCCTCGTGCTCCCGGTCGACAACGCTTCGCCCGAGCCGACGGCGGCCGAGCAGCGTGTATGGCCGCTGCCTGCGCCCGAGCGAACCGTTGAGGAGTGCGCTGAAATTGAGCGCCGTCGCCTAGTGCTCGCTATCGAGAGTTCCTGCGACGAGACGGCCGTGGCGATTATCGATGCGGATGGCAATATACTGGCCAACCAGGTGTCGACACAGATTGATTTTCACGCCCGCTTTGGCGGCGTGGTGCCCGAGATCGCCTCGCGCAAGCACGTTGAGGTGATTGTGAGTGTCGTAGATGCGGCGCTTGAGGATGCCGCAGCATCGCTTGGTCTTGAGGATGGAGCCATTGCCCCCAGCGAGCTTGCCGCCGTGGGCGTGACACAGGGTCCGGGCCTGGTGGGCGCGCTCGTGGTTGGCGTCGCCTTCGCCAAGGGCTTTGCCTACGCTGCCGGCAAGCCGCTCGTGTGCGTCAACCATCTGGAGGGGCACCTGTTTGCCAACCTGCTGGCGCAACCCGACCTCAAACCGCCGTTTATCTTCACGCTTGTCTCGGGTGGGCACACCATGCTCGTGCACGTGAAGGCGTGGGGCGACTACGAGGTGCTCGGTGAGACGCTCGACGACGCTGTGGGCGAGGCCTTCGACAAGGTAGCCAAGGCATTGGGTCTGGGCTATCCCGGTGGCCCCATCATTTCCAAGCTGGCCGAGACGGGCAATCCCCGCGCGATCGATTTTCCTCGCGCGCTTAACAGCAGGGGAGACTATCGCTTCTCGCTTTCGGGCCTTAAAACCGCTGTGACGCTCTACATTGAACAGGAGACCAAGGCCGGGCGCACGATTCACCTGCCCGATCTGGCAGCTTCGTTTGAGGCAGCTGTCTTTGACGTGCAGTACAAGAAGGCCAAAAACGCATTGCACGCTACCGGATGCAAGGAATACTGCATCGGTGGCGGCGTCTCGGCCAACCCGCATCTGCGCGAGATGATGATCAAGAAGCTTGGGCGTCAGGGGATTCGCGTAACGGTGCCGCCCTTGTCTGCCTGTACCGATAACGCAGCCATGATTGCGGAGGTCGCTCGCCGTAAATTCGACCGAGGTGAAATCTCGCCGTTCGACGTCGACGCCGATCCAAACATGACGCTGTAGCTGGTACGGCGCGGTCCCCGGACGGAGGGGCCGGATATAAGGTTTCCTGCTCTACAGTCCTGCGCAAGACGAAGGCCACATTAAGTGGCCTTCTTTGCGTGCGGAACTCGCGATAAACCTTATATCCGGCCCCTCCGTCCGGGGACCTTTCTGTATCGATATAGCTTCTGAGTTGGTTCGGCGTCGACAATGTCCGGCAAGGTTAGCCAGCTGCGTCGAATTTCCGGCGTGCTTTAGCTGAAAGAAAAAGATGGTGTGCGGAGCTTTGCTCCGCATTTGGGATGGGAGCCCCTCGGGAGCGGGCGGG
>CABUGR010000128.1 GCA_902491135.1 uncultured Collinsella sp.
GTGGCCCAGGCCGGACGCTACGGCGCCGTGACCATCGCCACCAACATGGCCGGTCGTGGTACCGACATCCTGCTGGGCGGCAACCCCGACGAGTTGGTGCGCGAGCGCCTGGAGTACGAGGGCCTGACCATGGAGGACGTGACGCCCGAGCAGCTCGAGCAGTTTAACGCCGAGGCCAAGGAGACTTGCAAGGCCGAGCGCGAGCGCGTGCTTGCCGCCGGTGGCCTGACCGTTATCGGCACCGAGCGCCACGAGTCCCGCCGTATCGACAACCAGCTGCGCGGCCGCTCCGGCCGTCAGGGCGATCCGGGCGAGACCCAGTTCTACCTGTCGCTCGAGGACGACCTCATGCGCCTGTTCGGTGGCGACAAGATGGACCGCGTCTCCAAGATGATGGTCACGGCCGACATGGGCGACGACATGCCCATCCAGCACAAGATCATCTCCAAGGCCGTCGAGAGCGCCCAGCACAAGGTCGAGAGCATCAATTTCTCCATGCGTAAGAGCGTCCTTGAGTACGACGACGTCATGAACAAGCAGCGCCAGGTCATCTACGCCGAGCGCAATAAGATTCTTGACGGCAAGGACCTGACCGACCACATCACCGAGGTTATGCACGACACCGTGTACCGCTGCGTGCAGGAGTTCTGCACCAAGGACAGTCACGATGGCGAGCGCGACTTGGAGGGCCTGCGCAAGTGGGTTGTGGAGCTCACCGGCCACATCGATACGCCGAAGTTCCCCGACGAGGATTATGAGGCCCTGGCTGCCGATGTCCTGGCTTACGTAGAGAAGTGCTACAACATGAAGGCCGAGCGCTTGGGCGAGGACCTGATGCGCGAGCTCAACACCCAGGTCATGCTGCGCGTCATCGATACCCGCTGGATGAACTACCTGCAGGAGATGGATTACCTCAAGACCGGCATCGGCCTGCGCGGCTTTGGCCAGCGCGACCCGCTGGTCGAGTACAAGACCGAGGCCTACGGCGCGTTCCAGATGCTCGTCGATACCATGTATGAGGATTACCTGCGCACGGTTCTGCGCATCGAGATCAAGGCTGCCCCGCGTGCCGTGGAGCACAAGGAGGAGCCCGCGCTCGAGGGCGCGCGCTTCTCCGGTCCTGCCGAGGTCGATGGTGATAACGGCGACTCGGTGCTGCGCAAGCAGGCGCAGGTGCAGGCCCGCACGGCTGTCCAGGGTGGTCCGGCTGCCGTCAACAACGGTGGCAAGGTGACCACTTATCGCAAGTCCGAGAGCGACGATCCGTACGTCAACGTGGGCCGCAACGACCCGTGCCCCTGCGGTAGCGGCAAGAAGTTTAAGTACTGCCACGGCAGGAATCGTTAATGGCTGAGGCTTTAGAGATAACGCCCGCCGAGCTGGACGCGTTCGCGGACCGGCTCGGCGAGGTCGAGTCGTATCTCCACCTGGACGAGAAGCGTACCCGTGTGACCGAGCTCGAGGCCAAAAGCGTTGCCCCTGGCTTTTGGGATGACGCCGACGCCGCCCGTGCCACCATGGAGGAGATCGCGCGTACCAAGGAAGATATCGCTGCCGTGGACACCGCGCGCGGCGAGCTTTCCGATGCCCGCGCCGCGCTGGAGCTTGTCGAGGAGATGGGGGATGACCCCGACGCCGTCGCCCTTCGCGAGGAGGCTACAGCCACGGCTGAGCGCCTGGCCCGTGCCATCGATGAGCTTGAGCTTTCGAGCTGGTTTACCGGTGAGTTCGATCACGGCGATGCCATCGTGACTATCAAGCCCGGACAGGGTGGTCTGGAGGCCCAGGACTGGACCTTCATGCTCTTTAAGATGTACATGAAGTACTGCCAGCGTCGCGGCTGGAAGGTCACCATCAACGACTGTCCCGCGGCCGAGGTCATCGGCATCGACCGCGCGACCTTTACCGTCGAGGGCAAGGACGCATTTGGCATGCTGCGCGCCGAGGCCGGCGTCCACCGCTTGGTTCGCATTAGCCCCACCGACGACAAGAAGCGCCGCCAGACCACGTTTGCCGGCGTCGAGGTCATCCCCGTGCTACCCGATGATATCGACATCGAGATCAGTCCCGACGACATCCGCGTGGACGTATACCACGCGAGCGGCCCGGGCGGTCAGGGCGTCAACACCACCGACTCCGCCGTGCGCGTGACGCATTTCCCCAGCGGCATTGTGGTCACCTGCCAAAACGAGCGCAGCCAGATCCAGAACAAGGCCGCGTGCATGCAGATCCTCAAGGCTCGCCTGTACGAGATTGAGCTCGAGAAGCGTGCCGAGGCGCTCGATGAGATTCGCGGACCCAAGACCACGATTGGTTTTGGCAACCAGATCCGCAGCTACGTGCTCTACCCGTACCAGATGGTCAAGGACCTACGCACGGGCGTGGAGACCAGCAATGTCGAGGCCGTTCTTGACGATGGCGACCTGGACCCGTTTGTTATTGGCTACCATCGCTGGGCCACCGGCAACGCCGATGCAGAAGGCTCGGAGGTCTAAAACATCGGGCGGCTTCAAACCGATGCCAAGCCCAACGGTTGGACGGGTTTGTATCCAGAATAAACCCTGCGCAGGGGTGGTTTTTGTCCGGCGAATCGGTAGAATCGAATACAAGAAGAAGTTCAAAGCGCATCCGTTTGGGTGCGCTTTTTTGAGGGAGGCAGCATGGCATATCGTCTGGACATCAAGCGCATTCTTTCGATGAACTTCTTTCACGACCTGCCCCAGATCATGTTGGGGTGTGCCTTGGCCGCCATCGCGACCGACCTGTTTTTGATTCCCAATGGTCTTGCCGCCGGTGGCGTTACGGGCCTTGCCACCATTATCCAGGCGGTCGGCGCGGCGCGAGGCGTGTCGCTTCCCGTCGGTATCCAGACCATCGTGATGAACGCCTTGCTGCTGCTGGTCGTTATGCGCGAGGGCGGCATGTTCTACGTGGTGCAGACCGCGACGGGCTTTGTGCTGCTGGGCTTCTTTACCGATCTGTTCGCCCCGTTTGTAGCACCTCTGGCGGATGCGGACCTGATGCTTCCCGCCATGTGGGGCGGCATTATTACGGGCATCGGTTACGGCATGGTGTTGCGTGCCGGCGCCAACACCGGCGGCTCGGACACGATTGGCCAAATCATTTCGCGTAACACCTCGCTGCCGGTGGGCTCGACCGTCATGGCAATCGACGTTGCCGTGTGTGCGCTGTCGGCTCCGGTCTTTTCAATCGAAAACGCACTATATGCAGGCCTTTCGATGGTCATTAGCGGCTATGTGATCGATGCCGTGGTCGATGGCGGCAACAAACGCCGTATGGTACTCATCATCTCGGATAAGTTCCCTGATATCGCTGCCGATATCATGTATGGCCTGGGTCGTGGTTGTACCAAGTTTAAGGCGACTGGCATGTATTCGGGTGCCGAGAAGCCGGTGATTATGGTCATCGTGAGCCGTCGAGAGCTCAATACCCTCAAGACGATCGTGCGCGAGCGCGATCCTCACGCCATTGTGACGGTCGCTGACGTTACGGAAGCCTTCGGCGAGGGATTCAAGGACATTAGCGCGTAGGGTCGACTGCGTTCCATCCAAAAGACGTTCACATTGATAAACCGTTTCATCAGCGGTTCTGCCTGCTAAATTGTTCAAATAATGATAAAAACTCTGGTAAAGCCATCAGTTTCCAGCATAATGAATGACGTACGTGCATTGCGGCTGTGTTGGGATTACCTTCGGTGCCGTGCGCATTTTGTCTAATGAGGATGAAAGGAAGGCACAATGAGCGACGAAGAGCTCAAAAAGGTTGCCAACGAGGTAAGGAAGGGCATCGTCACCGGCGTGCACGCTGCCAAGTCCGGCCATCCGGGCGGTTCGCTCGGCGCTGCCGACATCATGACCTATCTGTACTTTGAGGAAATGAACGTCGACCCGGCCGATCCCCGCAAGGCCGACCGCGATCGTTTTGTGCTCTCCAAGGGCCATTGCGCTCCGGGCCTGTACGCCGTGCTCGCCGAGCGCGGATTCTTCCCCAAGGAGGATCTCGAGACGCTGCGCCATATCGGCAGCCACCTGCAGGGCCACCCCAACATGAATGACACCCCGGGCGTCGACATGTCCACCGGCTCGCTCGGCCAGGGCATCTCCGCCGCCGTGGGCATGGCGGTTGCCGCCAAGCACTGGGGCGATACTTACCGCACGTACGCCCTGCTGGGCGATGGCGAGAGCGAGGAGGGCCAGGTCTGGGAGGCCGCCATGTTTGCCGGCAACCAGCAGCTCGATAACCTCTGCGTGATCGTCGACCACAACGGCCTGCAGATCGACGGCCCCGTCGAGGAGGTCAACGACCCCATGCCGCTCGCCGACAAGTTCCGCGCGTTCAAGTTCCACGTGGTGGAGCTCGCCGACGGCAACGACTTCGACCAGATCCGCGCCGCCTTTGCCGAGGCTCGCGCCACCAAGGGGCAGCCGACCGCCATTATCGCCGAGACCATGAAGGGCAAGGGCGTTTCCTTTATGGAAAACCAGGTGGGCTGGCACGGCAAGGCCCCCAACGATGAACAGTT
>CABUGR010000129.1 GCA_902491135.1 uncultured Collinsella sp.
GCCCTTACAGCTAAACAGCAAATTGCCGATATGGCGCGCTGCATCTTAGCCCAGACGCGGGAACAGCGGCTCGCCCTTCTCGACAGGCTGACCGCCGGCAAGCAGGCCCCAAGCGCAAATGCCCTTGAGGTCGTCGGTCGCGGCCTCGTCCTCGCAGGACAGGCGGCGCAGGGCCTCGGCAGAGGTCTGAGGCATGAGCGGCATCAGCAGGTGGGCGGCAATGCGGATGGCCTCGAGCAGGTTGTAGATCACAAACGCCAGCTCGTCAGCCTTGGCCTCGTCCTTGGCAAGTGCCCAAGGCTCGGAGTCCTCGATGTAGTGGTTGGCGGCATGGATGAGCTCCATGACCTCGTCCTTGGCTCCGCCGTAATCGAGCACGTCCATCTTGGCCATGTAGCGCTCGACCAGACCATCGGCGATCTTTGCCAGCGGGTTGTCGAACGCATCGAACGATGCGGGCTTGGCGGGCGCGCAACCATCAAAGTACTTGCCGCTCATGTTGAGCGAACGCGAGATAAGGTTGCCCCAGCTGTTGGCCAGGTCGGCGTTGTAGACCTGCTCCATGCGATCGAAGCTGATGGCACCGTCGGTACCGGGGACGACGTCGGTCATGAAGTAGTAGCGATAGCCCTCGACGCCCAACATATCGATAACGTCCTGCGGAGCGATGGCGTTGCCGCGGCTCTTGGACATCTTCTCGGCCTTGCCGGTCTCGGCATTGCGCACGGTCAGGAAGCCGTGGGCAAAGACGTGCTCGGGCAGGGCCTCGCCGATGGCCATGAGCATGGCGGGCCAAATGACGCAGTGGAAGCGGATGATGTCCTTGCCCACGATGTGGAACTGCGCGGGCCAGCGATAGGCCAGCTCGGCACGCGCCTCGTCGGTGTCGACACCGTAGCCGACGGCCGTCATATAGTTGAGCAGCGCATCGAACCACACGTAGGTCACATGACCCTCGTCAAACGGGACCTGAATGCCCCAGTCAAAGCTCGTGCGGCTCACGGATAGGTCGTTAAGGCCGCCCTCGACAAAGCTGCGAACCTCGTTCATGCGGAACGCAGGCTCGACAAAGTCGGGGTGCTCGTCATAGAGCTTGAGCAGCTTGTCCTGGAAGGCGGAAAGCTTAAAGAAGTAGGACTCCTCCTGCACGCGCTCAAGCGGACGGTGGCAGTCGGGGCACAGGTGCTGGCCGACGCTGCCGTACTCCTCGTCGCCCTTCTGGACCTGTGTATCGGTGAAGTAGGTCTCATCAGGCACGCAATACCAGCCGTCGTAGCTGCCCTTATACAGGTAACCGGACTCCTTCATGCGCTCCCACAGGTACTGCACGGCATGATGCTGGCGCGGCTCGGTGGTGCGGATGAAGTCGTCGTTGGAAATCTCGAGCTTGCTCCAAAGCTCCTTGAAGTGCGGGGCCTGGCTGTCGGTCCACTCCTGCGGCGTCATGCCATGCTTGGCTGCGGCCTCGGCGACCTTCTCGCCGTGCTCGTCCATGCCGGTCAGGAACTTGACGTTATAGCCGGCGGAGCGACGATAACGGGCCTGAACGTCGGCGATGATGGTGGAATAAGCCGTGCCCAGGTGCGGATCGGCGTTGACGTAGTAGATGGGCGTCGTGATAAAGAACGAAGGCTTGCTTTGATCCATGGGGTTTGTCCTCCAGAAAAACGTTGCATACAGAGGATGATTCTAGCGCAAGGGCTGGATATCCTCCATCTATTGCATATCGAGCACCATGGCATAGACATCGCGCTTGCGGCGCGAATACTTCTGAGACAGGCGCTTGGCCACCGCAGACGCGGGCTCCCCCTCCTCGAGCGCGGCGCGGATATCCTCGCGCAGGGCCTCGTCGGGATCCGCTGCCGCGGCGCCAACCGGCACGATACCGGCCTCCTCATCCTCGCTCGGCGGCGCGATGACCAGCGCAATCTCGCCCTTTACCTCGCCGCGAGCACGCAGCTCCTCAGCAAGCTGGGCAGCGGGCCCGCGCAAGACTTCCTCGTGCAGCTTGGTGAGCTCGCGGCAGACGGCAACCTCACGCTGGGGAAAAACCTCTGCCACGGCCTCGAGCGTCGCCACGATGCGATGTGGAGACTCGTAGAAGATGAGTGCGCCGGGAACCACGGCAAGGCGCTGCAAACGACGCACGCGGTCGCCGTGCTTTCGGCCCAAAAAGCCCTCAAAGAAAAAATGCTCACAGGGAATGCCGGACGAAACGAGCGCCGTGACGCAAGCGGAGGGCCCGGGAATAACTTCGACGGGCACATCGGCCTCACGTGCCGCCTCGACCAGCGCCTGGCCGGGATCGGACACGCTCGGCATGCCGGCGTCCGAGGCAAAGGCGAGGGTCTCCCCCGCCAGCAGACGGTCGACCAGGCCGGCGGCGCGGCTGGCGATCACATTCTCGTCGCAACGGACAAGCGGCTTGGAAATGCCCAGGTGCATCAGCAGCTTTGACGTCACACGCGTGTCTTCGCAGCAGATGACATCGGCGGCGGCAAAGGCCTCGCCAACGCGCGGGGACAGGTCGCCCAAGTTGCCGATGGGCGTGCCGACCACATAGAGTTTGCCCGTATGGGCGCTGTTTTGCGTCATATCAACCTATTCAATCATGCCACGCTCGAGCGTACCGAGCGCCGCGCGGGCGTCCCATGCTGCAATGCGCTTCTCGGTCTTCCACGTTTGGAAGAACCAACCGGCAGCCGGCGCAAACGAAGCCAGCTGATTGGCGATAAACACGCGCTCGTAGGCATTGCGGCCCTCGGGCGTAACCGACGAGTTGGCAAAGATCGCCGCGCCCGACCATTCGCCCACCAGCACGGGGAACCCAGTTGAAATCGCTTCTTTAAGCTCGCGCTTGTTACGCGAAATCGCCGTCGTCAGCCCGCGGGGGCTCGTGATGTCGAGCGCATGCTCGTCGCGGTAATGGTACAGGTGAAGGTCCATGTAGACGTTCTTGTACTTGGCGCCGCGCATAAAATGCTTCCACTCGCTGGGATGCCCCGACGACGAGAAAACGACGATCTTATCCTCGGGCATATACGAACGGACGAGCTCGTAAGCATCGCGATAGAAATTGCGCAGGTAGTGAGCAGGAATGCCATCCGTCATGGTGAAGAGGCTCTTACGGACACTCATCTGCGGCGTATCCAGCAGCTCAATGCCCAGCAGGCTCTCGGCCTCGCCGTAACGCTCGGCCAAGCGCTCGAGCACGTCAAGTGCGACATGGCGGCCGTTAGTGGACGAATGCCACTCGGCAACAGCCTCCGGCGTGGCGGGCGAATCGTTGGAATCGCCCTGGCCACCGGGCACAGTCGCCAGGTCAAGCAGCACGCGAATGTTGTACTTGGCAGCCCACTCAATCGCGCGGTCGATGTAATCGACAACCGAGATGTAGGAGGCATCGGACTCCTGTGAGCCAAAGGCATACCAAGGCACCGGCAGGCGCACGGCGTTGAGGCCGATCTGCGCCATGCGACGGAAATCATCCTCGCTCACAAACGTCTCGTAATGACGGCGCATGCGCTCGTTATAGGCGGCGGTGCCCATGGCCTCCTGCAGCTCGGCTGCGTTGGATGCACCGGTCGCCGCATACAGCGACGGGGTCACCCAAGGCTCGGGAATAAACCAGCCAGAGAGATTAACGCCGAGTATCCTCTCCATCACTGCCCCCTTCGGATCGTGCAGGCCGAGCCTGCATCGTATTGCATAGGAAAAGTATCGTTTTGAGTATACCCGCGCGTGCGGATAGACGACCGAACGGTCTGTAAAGTGGCGCAAAAGCGGGAGGAATATCTGGGCGGGCCCGAGATGTGCACGCACGTCGGAAGTAAGCGCCGGAAAGCGCATCCCACTCTGAAGCCAAATTCCGGGACGTAATTTCCGCAGAGCCCTCAATAAAAGAAAAGGACCCCTTTGCAGAGGTCCTAGTCAATTCAAGGTGGCGGGGAAGGGAATCGAACCCCTGACACGAGGATTTTCAGTCCTCTGCTCTACCAACTGAGCTACCCAGCCATTTGAGGTGTGCCTTGTTTCAAGGCTTGATTAGTATAACCAAGGACGCGTTCCGGTCAACCGAGAATTTTAAAAAAGTTTTTGAGCACAGCCTCGGTTCTATAAATCGGCACGTCAGAGGCATCAGCCGGCAGCGAGAAGTTTTTCACTCAGAGCCGCACGGGCAAACTCACTTGGCGTCATCCCCTCGGCAGCCGCCCGTCGACGAATGGCCTCCTTCATTCCCAGAGGAATCTTGACCGACAGCGTTGCCGTCCCCTCACCTGAGAGCGGGGGCCGTCCATGCACGATCCCACCAACGGTGTGTTCGCCATCCGGAAACTCTCCGCGCTCGTACGACTCGCACCACGTGTCAATCATTTCATCCGTTACAACCTGACCATTAGCGGCCGTATACGTCTTGCCCATCATCGACCCCTTTGCCGAGCCTGTTCAATCTCCTGCCAAAATTTCTTCTGGACTGGAGACAAGGCATGAATGATAAGCCACCCACGGACAAGCTCGA
>CABUGR010000130.1 GCA_902491135.1 uncultured Collinsella sp.
ACGTCGAGCGGCAGGTCGCGCTCGGGCTCGCGCAGGTCATCGCCCATCACGTTGGACAGGCTTCCGATAGGATGGAACGTGGGCTCCACGTCGGGCAAGTCATATTGCAAGACGGGCTCGAGCATCTGGACGGCGTCGTTCATGTAGGACGTCATCTGAGTGAGCTCGTCATCGGTCAGTGCGATCTTTGCGTACTCGGCGATGCCGCGCACGTCTTTCTCGCTGAGTGCCATAGGCGCTCCCTTCCGCATAACAGTTAAACCGCTCTAGTATACAGGGCAACGCCGACTTGGAGCAGGCGCTTTACCCAAATGCAGCGAAAACGTAACGAGGGTGGCGGCTGACAGGCGGCGGGCTGGCGGTTTTGTAGCGAAAACCGCCAGCCCGCAACGAAAACCGTCTCGCCCACAACGAAAACCATCACAACATTCGACGCTTTTCGTCAAAATCGCGATTTTCATCGAATGTTGTGATGGTTTGGAAGTCCCGACCACCACAAAAGTGCCTGTCCCCATTGTGGTGGTTCTGAACGATGCCCTATGCCGAGGCCTTGGCCTTACGGCGCTTGCGGACCGCGTGGATCACGATGTCCAGCAGCAACAGCACAATGGCCACGACCACGATAAGCACGGCGAACTCGCGCTTGCCCCAGTGGCGGCCGGCCAACGACTTTTGCTTGTCGACGTCCTTCTTGTTGTACTTGGTGCGCACGCAATGCACCAGCAGGCGATGGTCGTTCACGCCGTAGGGCGTGCAGGTGACGAGCGTCACTTTGTCGGCGCCGGGCTCGATGGTCAGCGACTCCATCTCCTCGGGCAGCACCACCTCGGAGTCCACCATCTTGTAGGCGAGCGTCTTGTTCATGGTGTGCAGCAGCACCAGGTCGCCGGGCTTCAGCGAGTGAATGTCGTCGAACATGCTCAGGTTGCGCATGCCCGAGTGCGCGGTGAGCACGCAATGCGTCGAGGTGCCGCCCACCGGCAGGCTCGTACCCTCCAGATGGCCGACGCCCGCCATCAGGACTTCCTCGCTCGTGCCGTGGTAGATGGGCATGCTCACGTCGATGGAGGGGATCTCGACCCAGCTCATCATGGGGTCGCGGTCAAAGATGAGCTGCTGAGCGTAGGGCTCGATCTGGTCGGCAGGGAGCTCGGTGGCCTCGCCCGCCAGCTGCTCGTTAAAGGAGCGCGCCTGGAGCAGGATGCGCTCGCGCTCCTCGGCAGACAGTGCGTCCACGGTGCTGGACACGGTGCTGATCTGGTTGAACACGCCCGAGGCCTCGAGCCGGTCCAAGATCCACGGCCAGGTCATAAGACCCACGCCAATAAGGATGATGACGATGGTGATGAGCCGGTCGGCCCAACGCGGCAATCGCTTGCGACGGCGCTTAGGTTTTGGTTGAGGTTTGGGCTGAGGGCTTGAGCCGCCGTTGTCCGCGGCGTTATTGCTCTTCATATGTTTGGCGCCCTGCACCATCGCCAGTCACTCCTCTACAACTCAAGTTGTCTAAACAAATAATAGCCGATTAGCGAGCTTCCACGCCGGACAACGCAGCTAGACTGCACCGTCCAGTCGAGGATAAGCCAGCATTTGAGTTTTCAGAATATCCCGGATCGGCTGGGCGATTCGGGATACAATGTCAATAGAAAACGACGCACCCCGCGTAAGTGTACGAGAGCGCGGGCGGCCTAGTTTTCAGCTTTAGTTAAATGCCCGGGCTCCGAACCCCGGGCATTCTTATTTGCGCTTGTTGCGGCGCAAATGCCTTCTACCGTCCGCACCGCGCGTGCGCCTACGGACCTTAAACCGAACCTCATACGAGTCAAGAAACGCGATGACGAACGAGCCCGCATCGGACGATGGAGGCTGGCTGCGTTATCCAAAAAAACGGGGCAGACTCCAGCGCGGAGTCTGCCCCGAAAAGAGAATGGCAAAGCAAGAACGTGGATGGACGAGAAAAGTGTCCGCAAGTCTCATGGCCATCACATCCCACCTGCCAAGGGGATGGGTGAACGAGCGTTACTCCTGCTCGGACTCCTCAGCCTGCTTACGGCTGCGGATGAGGTGCGCCACGCCGATGCACAGCACCGCGCCACCAGCGATCCAAGTGAAGGTCACGCCGTTGAGGCCGGTGAGCGGGAGGCCGGAGCCCTGCTTGTTTTTGACAATCAAAGCAGCAGTACCGTTGTCCGTGTTGGTCGTGTCAACCTCGACCAAATTGGAACCCGTGGTGCTCGTCTTGACCGTGAGCTTGTTTTCTTCCACACCCTCTGCTTTGTTGAGGCCAGTGGCTTTGATGGTGAAGGTGAAATCGGGGATGGTGTTGTAGCCGGCGAGCGTATGGGTTTCCTTGACGGTGTAGGTGCCGGCATCGAGGCCCTTGACGTTAATCTCGCCGGAGTCGGTGGTCGTGAACTCATAAGGCTCCTTATCGAGGGAGCCATTATCCTGGACATACATGCCCTTGGATGTAGTATCGTCGGGATTAGTGGCACAGATGGTGAACTTTACGCCGGCAAGTTTCTTATTCTCATCAGTCGCGTCCTTCTTGACGAGCTTGAGCGCATAGGTGTAGTCGCGCACGGTGTCGGGCACAGACTCACCCTTGGTATCGTGGCCAGGGTTGTTGGAGTAGATGAGCTTGACGGTGTTGGAGTTGCCCGTGCCACCGACAACAACATGCTGGGACATCTTCGGGTCGAGCTTGGCGCTGTACCTAACAACGACCCTTGTGTTCTCGTCAACAGTGACACCGGCCGCCCCGGCGGCAGCCTTAAGATCGTCAAACTTTACGCTCAAGACCGTCTTGCCATTTGAATCGGGATTAGACACGGTCACAGAAGTAGGCGTGATAGGAGTCTCACCAATCACGGCCTTGACAGAGGACTTATCAACAGTCAAACCGGCAGACAGCTCATCGTAGAACTCATAATAGTAGGTGCCGAACGTGTCGACATTGTTTGCAACCGTGCCGGTCAGCTTGTACTGAACGGTCTGACCCATCTGGGAGTCCGCCTTGTCATGCCACTCGACGCCCGTAGCATCGTCCTTGATCTGCTTCATCACGGTCGGGATGCTCGTCTTCTCGGTAACGCTCACTGCGTCGCCGCCCACGACCGCAAAGATCGGCGAGGTACCGGTCTGCTTCTCTTTCTTATTGAGCGAGTCGGTATCGGTCATGAACAGGTAGTAGCCGGCCTTCGTAGTGGTGAAAGTGGAACCGGCAGCAAAGGAATTGCCCGTAGCGGTAACACTCTTCTCTACAGCCAAGGCAATCTTGTTAAGGATGCTTCCCTGCGGCAAACTTGTGGTATTAGTGGTATCAGTGATCGTGGAAAGGTAGTCGGCAACATCAGAAGCAGTCGAGTCTTTGGTAATTCCAGGGACTTTATTAGCAACAAGCTCGTCCAGGACCGCATTCTCTGCGGCAGGACTCGCCCACTTAACGTTGGACGTAACCTTACCGGACGTTCCGTCCATAACGTCAGCAGTAAAAATCTGATACGCCTTGAACAAAGTGGGGCCATTGTCCGCGGCCTGGCTAATCGTGAGCGAATAGCTGGGGGCGGCACCCTCCTCAGCAAACGCCATGGTCACCGGGGCCATCACGCCACCGAAGCTCAACGCCGCCGTAAGGCCTGCCGTCACTGCCAGGCGTGCGATGTTCTTGCTCATGCTCATCTTCTTTTCCTCCGTTTTCCGGTTGGTTCTCATTCGATCGGTCATCGTCTGTCTGTTTCTAAGCATCTGCTTCGCTACGTCTCGCCCCGCTCTCGGTGGGGCTGCCAGCTACTCTTTATGGCTGCCACCTCCCCGCTTGACCAGGAGCGCGACCACGATGAGCGCGGCTCCGGCGACCGCGACGGCGGCAGCGGTGAACATTGCCATATCGCCAGTCAAGGGCATAAAGCCTCCGGTGAAGATGCCAGGGGGCGTGCCGGCGGGTGTGTTGATGAGCGACGCCTCCAGGCTGCCCGTCGACCCGTCCGCGCCGTCGGCGCGCAGGGGCGACTCGGCCGTGATGGTGAGCTTGGGCTTGGCGGCGGCCACCTGGTCGACGTCCAGGCCCTCGGCCTTGACCGTCACGGAGCGCGTGCCCTCGAAGGCGGTGTAGCCCTTGGGCGCCTTGAGCTCGCGGACCTCCAGCTTGCCCGAGTCCACGCCCGAGACGGTCACGTGGCCGTCCTCGCCCGTGGTGACGGTGGCCTTGCCCTCCGCATCCCACGTGCCGTCGGCCGCCAGCGTGCGGCCGCGGTCGTCGGCGATGCCCAGGACCGCCCCGGCGAGCGGCCTGTCGCCGTCGCTGCCGCGCTTGGTGAGCGCGAGATCCCAGGTGTAGGCGCACGCGTCGTCGCTCGGCGTGCGGGTGAGGCCGGCGTCGCCCGACTGGTCGGCGAGGGGCGAGCGCGGGTAGCGCAGGTAGACCTCGTTGGGGTTGCCCTTCGCGATGCCGTGGTTGCACGCGCTGT
>CABUGR010000131.1 GCA_902491135.1 uncultured Collinsella sp.
CGGGCCGCGCGGCAAGGAGATATATTGCCAGACCGGAGGGGCGCCGTGGGCGGGAATCGCACACTCCATATTTTGTTCACAAATGAATAGGTTCCTCAGTCGCATCACTGAGGTTAAAACTGAAGCATTGGCTTCTGATATTGGCGATGACCAGCTGTTTTATGAGTATTGAGACATCGGTCATCTCTGGAGCGCTACTTTACTCCAAAGGCATCAGCTATTTGTTTCCCATCGGTAAAAGGCGGGTTTTGTTCGCCAAGCGTTCTTATATATAGATAGATACGGGTTCGAACCCGTGCACCGGCAACAAAAAAGACGGCCAACCGAAGTTGACCGTCTCAACAATCTTTGGGTGGGCCGTCAGGGGTTCAGCCTGCTCCGCAGGCGGCCGCTGCGGCGCTTTCGCGCCTTGCGCGCTGCGCTGGCAAACGCTCACGCGTTTACTCAGCTCCGCGCCCCGACGGGTTCGAACCCGTGCACCGGCAACAAAAAAGCGACCAACCGGAGTTGATCGCTTTCTATTCCATGGTGGGCCGTCAGGGGTTCGAACCCTGGACCTTGGGATTAAAAGTCCCCTGCTCTGCCAGCTGAGCTAACGGCCCGCGGGTGGCATTGTACCACGGTCTGGGACTATTCCCAACTCCATTGGCCGTTCTGGAAAATCACAACTTCACGTCCATCAGGCGTAATGCCCGTAATATCGATGTCGTCCGTGCCGATCATAAAATCGACGTGCGTGCTCGAGACGTTAACACCATGCTCCAGGAGCTCCTCCTTGGACATGTCATACCCACCCTCGATGCATTCGGGGAAACCGACACCTAGCGCGAGATGGCAGCTAGCGTTCTCGTCATAGAGCGTATCGTAGAACAGAACACCACTTTCGCGGATCGGCGTGTTCTTGGAAATGAGCGCGACCTCTCCCAGGTGAGCAGCGCCCTCGTCAGCATCGATGATACTTGCGAGCGTTGCCTTGCCCACGCGGGCGTCGTAGTCCACCACGCGGCCGCCCTCGAACTTAATCCAAAAATCGTCGACTTTATTACCGTGGTGGATGAGCGGCATGGCCGAGTACACGATACCGTCGGCGCGCATGCGATCAGGCGAAGTGAAGACTTCCTCGGTGGGAATGTTGGGGAAGAAGGGGTGCCCATCGGGCGTCTTGCCCTTGCCGCCGGCCCACTCGTGACCCTTCGTCATGCCAATCGTCAGATCGGTTCCATTTGCCGCGGTGTAATGCAGACAGTCGAAACGATTGTCGTTCAGGAAACGCAGGTTCTTTTCGAATGCGGCGTCATGGAGCTCCCAGTCGCTCTCTGGGTCTTGGCCATCGGCGCGAGCGGTGTGCAGAATCGCATTCCACAGCTTATAGATTGCAACCTCGTCGGCGTCTCCCGGGAACACCTCGCGCGCCCAAGCCACGACCGGAGCGCCGGCGATGCACCACGGATTGATGTTGTAATCCAGTCCACGGCGGAAAACTTTGCACTGCGTGTTCTTTGCCTTAGAAGCTGCAGCGGGCTTAGCGGGATCGATGCCCTTAAGGGCGGCGGGGTCCGCACCCTCGATAAAGACAAAGCAGGCACCATCCTGGGCCAAGGAATCCAGCTGCATGCGCTTCCACTCGGACGTCTGCTCAAAATAGCTTTTCTCGACATGCTCGTACGTGAGCCTCGTCACGGCATCATCGGCCCAAATGACCGTCACGTGGCCGGCGCCGGCAGCATAGGCCTCCGCGACCACCACGCGCGCAAACGGCGCGCACTCGACCGGAGACTGAACGACGACCTCCTGGCCGGGCTTGACGTTTACGCCCTTGCGGACGACCAGGCGCGCGTAGTTTTTAATCTTGGGCTCCAGGGCCTTCATGCCCTCCAGAGCCTCTTCGACCGTCAGGGCAGCTCGAATCATGTGCCACTCCATCTATCTATAGAACAGTAAAAAGGCGCGCCGCAAAAACGACGCGCCTTATATCTTAGCGATAAGTATGTATGCAAACGCTACTTCTTCTTGGAGTCCTTCTTGTCCTCCTCGGCAGCCGCGCGCTCAATAAGAGCGTTGAGCTTGTTCTCGGACATGCCCTCGGCCTGCGCGCGGTACATGTTGCGCAAGGGACGAATACGAGCGAAGTCATAGATAAAGTCGCCCAAAATGATGACGTAGGACAAAACAATGCCGACCATCTGGACAGGGCTGGACACCATGCCAGCGGGAGCGAAGTACAGCGAGGCCCAAATTGCCACGACGAGCACCATGCCAATGGCGAGCACAATCCACCAGATGCGACGGCGCTTGGTGTAGTCCTCGTCCTGCTTGAGGAGGATATTCGACACCGTATAGATGCGGTCCTCCTTGGCGCGCTGCTTAGCCTTGCGGGCGCGCTTCTCCTCTTTAGAGAGGCCCTCGAGGTTCTCGCCCTTCTCGAGCTCTTTGCGGCGTGCCTTAGACGAAGCCGGCACGACGCGAACGGAGCTCGCTGCTTGGCGGGCGGGCTTAGCAGATGCGGCAGACTTGCGCGCAACCCCGGTAACTTCGTGGGATTGCGTGCGCTTGTTCGTGGCGCTACGGGTACTCACTTATGCGTTCTCCTTCATGCTTGTGAACTGGGAGCCCGTGATGATCTGGAAGGCCTCGCGATAGCGCTCGGACGTGCCATCGATGACCTCGGCGGGCAGGTGCGGGGTCTCCCCCGTCATATCCCAGTTGGCCTTGAGCCAATTGCGGACGAATTGCTTGTCGTAGCTAGGCTGGATCTTGCCCTCCTCGTAGCTGGCAGCAGGCCAGAAACGGCTGGAGTCGGGCGTGAGGCACTCGTCGATCAGCGTGACCTTGCCATCAATAACACCAAACTCGAACTTGGTGTCGGCGATGATGATGCCACGGGTCGCGGCGTACTCGGCAGCGGCCTTGTAGATCTTGAGGGAAAGGTCACGAATCTGCGTGGCGATGTCCTCGCCCACGATCTCGCAGCAACGCTCGAACGAGATGTTCTCGTCGTGGTCACCGATCTCGGCCTTCGTGGACGGCGTGAACAACGGCTCGGGAAGCTTGGAAGCCTCGGTCAGGCCCTCAGGCAGCTGGATGCCGCAGACGGTGCCGTTCTCGTCGTAGGTCTTCTTGCCCGAACCGGTCAGATAGCCGCGGACGATGCACTCGATAGGAATCGTCTGGGCCTTCTTAACCAGCATGGCGCGGCCAGCGAGGTAGTCACGATACTCAGCAAACTCCTCGGGGAAATCCGCCGGGTCGATGGAAACGAGATGGTTGGGGACGATGTCGGCAAACTTATCGAACCAGAATGCCGAGATGCGATTGAGTACCTCTCCCTTAAACGGAATCTCGTCGGGAAGAATGAAGTCGAACGCAGAAATGCGGTCGGTGGCGACCATCAGCAGGTTTTCACCGGCATCGTAAATATCACGAACCTTGCCACGGGAATCCGGACGACGCTCCATCGTTGTCACGTGAGTCACTCCTTACCTAAATACGACAGAAATGCGGGTTCTTTCCCGCATGTTTTCGCAAACTCGGAGCGGCAGGGACGCGGCCCCTCCTTCACCGAATAGCGAAAAGCTAGTGCTCCATTGTAGTAGATGCCGCGTCTGCCGTGTGCTCGCGGGGCAGATGAATTGTAAAAGTCGTACCCTTTCCAAGCTCCGACTCCACGGATATGTAGCCATGGTGACGCTCGACGATCTGCTTGGTCACGGCGAGGCCAACGCCCAGGCCGCCAGCTTCGCGGGCGCGGCTGGCATCGGCGCGCCAAAACCGCCCGAAGATGCGCGACAAATCGTCCTTGGCAATACCGATGCCGGTATCAGAAACGGCAATGCTGACGTGCTTGCGGTCACTGAGCACCGACACCACGACCCAACCGCCCTCGGGGGTGTAGCGCATGGCGTTGCTCATGAGGTTGATAACACATTGCGTGATCATGTCGGGATCGGCCTCGACGACATCGTCGTGACCCTGGGTCTCGTCCGCAAAACGCAGGCGCAGATCGCGGTCGACAAACAGGCGCTCCTGGGCATTAACGATGGAACGCACGAAAGGAACCATGTCCACCGGCTCAAGGTTGAGCGGAGCCGTGCTGTTTTCCATGCGCGACAGGTCGAGCATCTGCTGCACCAGACGAGCCAGGCGACGCGTCTCGGAAGCAACGGTCTCCAAATGCTCATCGTCGGTGGGATACACGCCATCCTGCATGGCCTCGACCGTTGCGAGCATGGCCATAAGCGGCGTGCGAAGCTCGTGTGCAACGTCTGAGGTCAGGCGCTTCTCGTGTTTCATATCCTTCTCGAGCGAAGTGGCCATCTCATCGAAGGTCTCACCCAGCTGATCGATCTCGTCATCACCGCGCAGTCCCGTGCGAGCCGACAGGTCGCCGTCACGGATTTGCTTTGCGGTACTGGTGATGCGATGAATCGGCTTGGTGAGCATGCGCGACACGAGCGATCCGAT
>CABUGR010000132.1 GCA_902491135.1 uncultured Collinsella sp.
GGTCATCTGCGTACCGACCGACTACGAAGTCGAGGGCTGGTGGCCCCACAAGGACACCGATCTATTCTGTGTTGCCAACGAATTCATGGCTGAAACGCTGCGTCCGCGCAAGGTGCCCGAGGCAAAGATTCGCATTACCGGCATCCCTATTCGCGCCGGATTCGACACGAATTACGATCGCGAGGAAGAGCTAACCAAGTTCAACCTCCCCACCGACAAGACCGTCGTGCTGGTAATGGCCGGCGCCAGCTTGCCCCAGCCTTACGTCCGCTTTCGCGCGGCGATGGACCACACCCTCCCCTTCCTGCGCAGCTTCGAAGACATGCATTTTGTCTTTTTGCCGGGCAAGGATAAGGAATACGCCACCCGCCTCAAGACGCTCTTCGACGCCATGAAGCTCGAAAACGTCACGGTTCTGGACTACGTGGACGACATGGCGGCCCTCATGCACGGCTGCGACCTGGCAATCCTCAAATCGGGCGGGCTCACCGTCACCGAGTGCCTGTGCGCGCATCTACCGATGATCCTGCTGGGCAAATCATACGGTCAAGAAAAGGCCAACACCACGATGCTCACCGGCATGGGCGCCAGCATGCATGTCACCACCGCACGAGAACTCATCGTAACCCTGCGCCATCTGCACGATCATCCCGAATCACTCAAAGCCCTACTCATCAACGGCGAAGTACTACGCCGCCCCCACGCAGCCGAAGACATAGCCATCGCAACCATGGAGCTCGTAGGCAAACCCCAAAAGCGCAAACGAGCCTTCTGCCGCTTCTACTGGGGCGGCAAGCCTGCGCATATCCGCTAACATTGGACTGTCCGCCGTGGCGCAGGCCGCCCACACATATCATTCCATGCTCAAACATTCTCGCTTCGCTTCGCTCGCTGCGAAACTGCGCGTGGAACGATATGTGTGGGCGCCCTGCGCCACGGCTATACGTACGCACTAGCAGCCATATCGGTTACCCTACGAAAAGCAGCGAAGGGGAACTCGGAAACAAGTAATCAAAGTAATCCGATCTGACAAAGGAGCCGTCTCTTTGTCAGATCGGATTACTTGTTAGACACAGTTTCTAGATACAGCATTCGGCTTCAGATGGGAAGCCATAACCGATTGCGAGCATGTAAACGTAGCTCACCCCTGGGAGGCCCCTATATATCGTCCCGCGCGCAGTTTCGCAGCGAAGCGAGAATGTTTGAGCACGGGATGATATATAGGGGCCTCCCAGGGGCGAGCGGGCATTACGACGCCCATTTTCAACGAAGAAATGGGCTAAGCCACACCAGAAGAACCGAAGCCTCCGTTGCCTCGGTCGGTTTCGTCTAGTTCTTCTACTTCTACGAGGTTGACCGTGGGGACTTCTTGGATGACGAGTTGGGCTATGCGGTCGCCTTTATTGATTTGGATGTTGTTGGTGGGATCCAGGTTGATGAGGATAACCTTGAGTTCTCCTCGGTAGTGGGCGTCGATGAGGCCCGGCGTGTTGACTATAGACAGGCCCTGCTTAATGGCCAAGCCGCTGCGGGGCTGGACAAAGCCGGCGTAGCCATCGGGCAGGGCGATGGCCAGCCCAGTAGACACCAGACGGCGTTCGAAGGGCTTCAGGACGCAGTCCTCGTTGGAGCGCAGATCCAAGCCGGCATCGGTGGGATGGGCGTATTTGGGAAGCTCGACGGTGGGATCGAGACGCTTTATGTTGAGGGTAATGTTGGACATGGAATCACCTTAGCTTGTCGAGCTCTTGCAGAAACTCATCGACGTCTTTGAAATCGCGGTAGACCGAGGCAAAGCGGATGTACGCCACCTTGTCGATCTTGGCCAAGCGCTTGAGCACCATGTCACCCAACTCATGGGACGTGACGGCCGTCAGCGTACGAGAACGCAGCTCGACCTCGATATCGTCGATAATCTCATTGAGCTTCTTAGTGTCGATATCACGCTTGATGGTGGCGCGCATCAAGCCGACGAGCAGCTTATTGCGATCGAACCGCTGCTTAGTTCCGTCCGACTTAATGACCTCGATAGGGTCTTCGCATCGCTCGAACGTTGTAAAGCGGTAATTACACGAGCAACATTCGCGACGGCGCTTAATGGTGTTATTTGACTCCTGCATACGGGAATCAACGACGCGGGTATGTGCCTTGCCGCATTTGGGACAGCGCATGGTACCTCCTCTTAAACGATAACAAGGGTACCATGCGCAGCGTGATAATGATTACGAACGAGTAGGAACCTTAAGATGCGCACCGGCGGCGAGCGAACCATGCTCCAGATGATTAACGTTACGGATCATGTCGGAAGTCTCTTGCGTGGAAAGGCCTTCGATTGGATATTCCTCGGCAAGCGACCAAAGAGAATCACCAGGCTGAACGCGAATGGTCTCGTAGGTAACGTTGGAAACGGACTCGGCATACGCGGCGTGACGAGCGCTAAAGACAGACGTAGCGAGGACAAAAAAGAGCATGAGCGCAACGGCGACGGCAACAATCGTCGAGAACTTCAGGGCAGCGGGGGTCGGCGCGGCAACAGCATACTGAGTGCGAGCAGACTTTACGGGCAAAGGCTGATAACCGGAACGTCCACCCTTGACAACAGTAAAAGCGGGCGCGGCAGGCGTCTCGAGCTTAAGGGCGAGGTTTCCCTGGACCATATTCGTTGCGTTCATCATGTTCTCCTCTCGCGTGTTTTGCTGAGAACAGTTTTATCAAGCCGCGCGGACAAAAATGTCTAGCGCGAGAACGAATGTTCGGTTATTATTATCTTCGAACAGTTGTTCCTATCAAGCAAAATTCGAACATTTGTTTGACATGGGTAGAGAGGATGCCCTGATGGCTCGCAAAATTACCAAGCGTCAGCAGCAAATTTACGACTTCATCAAGGAATATCAGCAGGAGAAGGGTTATCCGCCCAGCGTGCGCGAGATGGCTTCTGCCGTGGGCCTTTCCTCCCCCAGCACCGTGCACGCCCATCTATCTGCTCTGGAGGCGCGCGGGCTACTCAAGCGCGATGCCACCAAACCGCGCGCCCTGGAACTCTTTAACGAGGACGGTTCCTCTGTCTCAATTTCTAAATCTGACGAGCCCACCGCACCTCGCGGAACGGTCTCGCTACCGCTCGTTGGTCGCGTCGCGGCTGGGATTCCCATTCTGGCCGAGCAGAATATCGAAGACACTTTTACTATCCCGACCGAAATCGCCACCGATCAGGGTTCCTTTATCCTTGAGGTGCATGGGAGCTCAATGATCAATGTCGGCATCTTCAATGGCGATTACATCATCGTCCGTGAACAAAAGAGTGCCATGAACGGCGAAATTGTCGTGGCCATGATTGATGGTTCAGCGACCGTCAAGACGTTCTACAAGGAGCAGGGACGCGTGCGCCTGCAGCCCGAGAATGACACCATGGAGCCTATCTATGCAACGAATCCCGTTATCTTGGGCAAAGTCGTCGGCTTGATGCGCCGGTTCTCGTAATGCAAAAACGCATCACTATCTTTGATACCGTCCGCGGGTTTACGATGATTTCAATGGCAGGTTTTCACGCTTGCTACGATCTCGCCTACCTGTACGGCTGGGATATGCCCTGGTTTACCCAGACTGTCTTTCAAGACATCTGGCGCGCCAGCATCAGCTGGGTATTTTTGTTTATCGCGGGTTGGATGTGCACCCTTTCGCGCAACAATATCAAACGTGCCGCCAAATACGCCTTAGCAGCACTCGTCGTCTGGTTGGCAACAACACTTGTCTCAGTAGACGATTCGGTTAATTTTGGCATCATCTACTGCATGGCCGCATGTACCGGCATCGTGGCGTTGACCGATCCCGTCCTTAAGAAGATATCGGCGAGATGGGGCATGTCCCTATGCCTTTTGTTGTTTGCCCTCACCTGGAGCATCCCCAAAACGATCTACCTTGTCCCCCACCTGGCGTGGCTGGGATTTCCGAGCCCTGGGTTTGTCTCAGGTGATTACTACCCCATCATCCCGTTTTTCTTTATGTATCTTGCAGGATACTACGCCGCACACATAGCGAAGGGAATCGATAAGACCGTCCCTAGCTGGGCCTACGCCAATCCCGTCCCGGCGCTCGCCAGCCTTGGACGTCACGCACTCCCCTTTTATCTGCTGCATCAGCCCATTATTCTGGGCTTTTTGGAGCTCGTCTACTCGGTGCGATAACGCTCTAGACGTGGCGCGATTCGGGCCGGCAACTTCGCCACAATGCGAACTCCGTCCTCTAGATATTCCTCAGAAGGGTTCCCTGCTCATGCACCAACGTGATGAGGGCGCCCTCACGATACGGGATATCAGCGGAGAGCAACACATCGGTGGCAGCCGCCTCACGAGCAATACGGTCGACGAGATCGTCGAGTCCCTCGCCCGTCTGGGCCGAGAACAGCACGGCCTCGGGATAGCGACGACGGAAACTTAATCGATCAACGCTATCGAGAAGATC
>CABUGR010000133.1 GCA_902491135.1 uncultured Collinsella sp.
GCTTGCGAGGTCGACCGAAACGGACCCCTCGCGCCCGCGCCGCTGCAATTCCCTCCGCCTGGCGCCGATGGATATTCTCGCGCTCCACCTGCGCCACGTAGCTCAGCAGTTGCAGCACAATATCGGCAATCAGGGTGTTGGTCACATCCGGCGCGCCGCTGGCCCTGACGCGCGTGTCAAGCAATGGCATGTCCAACACCACAATGGCAACCCCGAGCTCCTTGGTAATGCGTCGCCATTCCTCAAGAATCTCGGAGTAATTACGACCAAGTCGGTCGATAGAAAGCACCACCAGTACGTCCCCGTCTCCCAGGACGTGCAGCAGCTCGCGATAACGCGGTCGATCGAAGTCCTTGCCGCTCGCATGGTCGGCATAAATATTCGCCGAGCCCACGCCATAGGCGCCCAGCGCATCCAGCTGCCGATTAAGGTTCTGATCGCGCGAACTCACCCGCGCATAACCGTACACCGTCGCCATCTCATCCCTGCTTTCTTGTAAACCTGCCAAAAAGGGACAGGTTTATTTTGGTAGGTTTTACCTCTCAAATAGCAGGTAAGCGGGCGGCCGAGCAGACGGCAAGGTAGCCACGATTCAAATGCGGAGGGCGGTCCCGAAAGGCCGCCCTCCGCCCCCCCACCATGAGTCGGGATTTGGCTAATGGATAAGCTTAAAGTCCAAGTGCCCACGCGTGGTATTGACGCGCGAGACCTCGATAATCACGCGCTGGCCCAGTTCATAGCGAGTCCCCGTGTCGGCGCCCGTCAGCGTAAGCGCGTCCTCGTCGAACTCGAACCACTCGTTGCCCAGGCTCTTGATCGAAACCAAGCCTTCGACCTGCGTCAGGTCCAAGCGCACAAAGAGGCCCATGCTGCTAACCCACGAGACGGTTCCGGCATAGCGCTCGCCCAGACGGTCCTCATAGTACTGGGCAATCTTGATCTTTTGCGTCGCATGGCTGGCGGCATCTGCCGCGCGCTCGGCATCGCTGCATGCGCGGCAGATCTGCGGCAGAATGCGCGGCAGTGACTCGCGCCCCTTGCCGATCAGGCGCGGCGTACGGACCAGGGCGTCCTTGCCGCCCAGCTGCTCATAGGCCAACTGCAGCTTGAGTACGCGGTGCACCACCAGATCGGGGTAGCGACGGATGGGACTCGTAAAGTGACAGTAGCACGGCGCGGCGAGCGCAAAGTGGCCCTCGTTGCGCGGCTTGTACAGCGCGCGCTGCATGCTGCGCAGAAGCAGCGTGTTAACGAGCGGTGCGTTGGCCGTACCGGCGGCAGCATCAACTGCAGCCTGCAGCTCATCGGGGCTCCCCAGGGCAATACCGGCAGCACGGCGATCGTCGATGATGCCTAGCTGCGCCAGCGCAACGGCGGCACCGTGCAGGCTATCGGGGCTCGGATCTTCATGCACGCGATAGCAGGCCTCGATATCACGGTCTGCCAGCCACTCTGCAACGCACTCGTTGGCGAGCAGCATGGCTTCCTCGATAAGCGACGTGGCACACGAACGCTCACGCGCCACAATCTGCACGGGCACTCCGTCCTCATCCAATAGAGCGCGAATCTCGGCTGTGTCAAAATCGACTGAGCCGCGGGCGCGACGAATATGACGGCGAAGTTCGGCGAGTTCGTTAGCGGAGACAAGGAAATCGCCGAGGTCGATGTTGTAGCCGCGGGCGGCCTCCTCGCACGCAAGACCGCGCTCAAGCGCTTCCTCGCGCGAGGTCTCGGCAGCCGCAACATCCTCGGCTGCACCCTCCAGCACCGAATACTCAACCGCGCCGGCACGCACCAGCAGCGCCTCGGCGCCGTCATAGTCCATACGCACACGCGAGCGAATCACGCTGGGATACGGATCGTAATGCCGCACGCGACCCTGCGCATCGAGCTCGATATCGACGGTAAACGCAAGACGGTCCTCGTCAGGGCGAAGCGAGCACAGGTCATTGGACAGGCGTTCGGGCAGCATGGGAAGCACGCGATCGGCCAGATACACCGATGTCGTACGATGGCGAGCCTCAAGATCGATATGCCCGTCCCAAGCCACATAGTGTGAAACGTCGGCGATATGCACACCCAGCTTGTAGCCACCCTCGGGCGTGCGCTCCAACGAAATGGCATCGTCAAAGTCGCGCGCGTCGACCGGGTCGATCGTGATGACAAAGCGGTCGCGCAGATCGCGGCGGAGCGGGTCCTTAAGCGCCGCGGACACATCGAGCGAAAGCCCCTCGGCCTCGTCCAGCGCGGCCTCGGGATAGCTATCGGTATAGCCGTAACGCGCCATCACATATTGAACGCCCAAATCGGGCGCGTCATCTCCGCCAATGCGGCGCTCGATCGTCACGGTACCCGATTCCAGGCGCGTCGGGTAGGTCAAAATGCGCGCGACAACAGCATCACCCGGGTGGACACCCAGACGATCCGCCGAGGTATCCTCGGGCAGAATGAAGAAGTCGGCCTTCAGACGCGAATCGAGCGGCTCGATCACACCGAGCGGACCGGCGGTCTGGTACGTGCCCACCACGCTTATGGCTGCACGCTCAACCACGCTTTCGATCACGGCGCGCCGCTCACCGTGCGGGCTGTTCTTAATGCTCACGGCAACGGTATCGCCATCCATGATCTCGCGCTTACCGCGGCCCATGACCTTGTAGTCGCCGTTTTCGGTTACAACGTAGGCGCTATGCTCATGGAGCTGCACGCGCCCGGTCAGGCTCGGACGGCGTTCGCTGCGCACCGGCCCGCGCTGATTGCGAGCTCCACGCTTATGCTTGTTATTGCGCCCCATGGCGCCTCCTAACTATCGATTGCGAACTCCAAAGAGTCTACCCAAATGATTCGCTTTCCTGCCATCCCCTAGGGATCAAAAAACGGGCCGCCCCATAAGAGACGACCCGTTGGAAGGGATGAATTCCAAGCATGCCTACACGCGCAGGTAGCGGCGCATGGCGATGGCAGAACCAAAGAGACCGATAATCACACCGACCAGAATCAGCGCAGCATAGGTCACCAGGTAGTACTGCATCGGCAGGGCAAACGACATCCAGCCGATGCTCTCCTGCAGACGCGGAATCATCAGATTGCGCAGCAGCTCCAGAACGCCGATGGAAAGCAGCGAGCCCAAAATGGCCTGCAGCACGCCCTCGGTGATAAACGGGCCACGAATGAAGCCGTTGCTGGCGCCGACCAGACGCATAATCGCAATCTCACGACGACGCGCCGTGATGGACAGGCGAATCGTGTTGTTGATGAAGATGAATGCGATAAAGGTCAGAAGACCAACGAGCACCACGGCGGCGATGCGGATGTAGTTGGTCACCTGGAACAGGCGGCTCACTTCCTCCTGGCCGTACAGCACGCTCGCGTTGACGTCGCCGTCATCCGCGATCTTCTGGAAATCGGCATCCTTCTTGAGCTTCTTTGCCGTGCTCTCGACCTTGGACGGATCGTCCATCTCAATAGCAAAGGAAGCCGGCAGCGGGTTCTGGCCATCGAGCGCGCTCATGGTGGCGTCGGCGTTGCCCGACATCTTGCTCGTATACTCGGCCAGCGCGTCGTCCTTGTCCTTATAGGTCACGGACTTGACGTTATTCCACGTCTTAAGTTCGGCCTCAAAAGCCTGAACATCGGCCTGATCAGCGTCATCGCTAATGAACGCGTTGATGACAACCTGATCCTCGACGGTACCGATCACGGAGTTCAGCATCGCGGAGCCCATGATGAACAGGCCGATGATAAACAGCGAAAGGAAGATCGTGATGACGGCGCCGAGCGAGGTAGTCCAGTTACGGAAGAAGTGGCTGATTGCCTCTTTGAAGGAGTAGCCCACGTTAGTTGGTGCCATAGTTACCGTAACCTCCCCTCTCCTGGTCGCGGATAACGTGGCCGCCCTCGAGGGCGATCACGCGACGGTGCATGCTATCGACCATCTCGCGGTCGTGCGTGGCGACGATCACGGTGGTGCCGGTGCGGTTAATACGCTCGAGCAGCTTCATGATGCCCAGCGAGATCGCCGGGTCGAGGTTACCCGTGGGCTCGTCGCAGATCAGCAGCGGCGGACGGTTGACCATAGCGCGGGCGACGGCAACGCGCTGCTGCTCGCCACCGGAAAGCTGGTCGGGCAGCGAGTCCATCTGATCGGCCAGGCCGACCAGACGCAGCACCTCGGGCACCTGGCTGCGAATGACGCCCTTGGGCTTGCCGATGCACTGCAGGGCAAACGCCACGTTTTCGTAGGCGGTCTTTTGCGGCAGAAGCTTAAAGTCCTGGAACACGGCGCCAATCTGGCGGCGCAGGAACGGAACCTTGCGGTTCTTGATCTTCATGAGGTCCTGACCGGCAACCAGGATGCGGCCGCTCGTCGGCTTGACGTCGCGGTTGAGCGTCGACAGCAGCGTGGTCTTACCCGAGCCGGAGGGACCGACCAGGAAGACGAA
>CABUGR010000134.1 GCA_902491135.1 uncultured Collinsella sp.
CAGGCAGCACTTAACGAACGGCCAGGTGGCGTAGATGTTGCCGCGGCCCACGTGGCCCATGTCGGAATAGAGCGCCTCGGCACCGGTGGTGGCAAGGAAGCAGCTGCCCAGAATCATGATGCCCGCGTGGTTGTTGGGGCTCAACAAAAAGCCGATGCCACGCAGCGGGTTGAGGCACAGCAGCACCGCGGGGTACTGGAAGACAAAGAACAGACCCGTGCCGCCCAAGAACAGGAACCACAGCGTCATGATGGGGCCAAAAGCGTGACCGATCTTGGCCGTACCGATACGTTGTACCAAGAAGAGCGCGATGATGATGGCAAGCGTGATGGCCACGACGCGGCCCTGATCGTCACCCAACACGGCATGGACCGCCGGGATAGTGCGCAGGCCCTCGATGGCCGTGGTAACGGTAACGGCGGGCGTCAGGATGCCGTCAGCGAGCAATGCGGCGCCGCCCAGCATGGCGGGGATGATAAGCCACTTGCCGCAACGCTTGACCAGGCTGTACAGAGCAAAGATACCGCCCTCGCCGTGGTTGTCGGCGCGCAGCGAGATCAGCACGTACTTGACGGTCGTCAGCAGCGTGACCGTCCACACGACAAGGGAGAGCGCGCCGAGCACGAACTCCTCCGTGACGCTTCCGATGCCGCCGTTGCCGGCAACGAGCGCCTTGGTTACATACATGGGGCTGGTGCCGATATCGCCATACACCACGCCCAGCGTGACGAGCATCGCCGAGATGCTCACAGGAATCGCAGCGTGCGAGGCTGCCTCCTTGGCCTTTTGTTCCATAAGCCGGTTTCCTCCCAACTTTAATGTTCGAAGGAATTATAGGTAATCGGCCCATGTTTGAATGGCACTGTTTTCCCAGCTAAATAAACATTTATACGGCCTTTAGGCCACCGCGGCGATATGGAATGTGACAAAGGGGCTGTCCCTTTGTCACATCTGTCATTTTCCGAGCCAGTTTTTGAACCACCACTCCATGGAGCGGCTCATCTCGGCCATAAAGGGACTGGTGTGCTTGCGGGTATAGATGTCCACGACGCGCTCCCCCACCTCGCGGGCATGCGGACGGAACATCGCGTCCATCTCGGCCACCTGCGCGTCCATAATCGCAGCATCGGCGCGGCAGTAGCGCTCCTCGTGCACCAGGTTCACCACGGGATGCGCAATGGCCGGACGCTCCTTACGGGGCGTGCCGATGATGAGCATCGACAGCGGCATGGTATAGGGCGGCAGATCGAGCAGCTCGGCAACTTCCTCGGCATTCTCGACGATATCACCGATATAGCAGCTCCCCAGGCCCAGAGCCTCGGCGGCAACCACGGCGTTTTGCGCGGCGATCACGGCGTCCTGGGCCGCGATGGCAAAGTCGCCCAAACCCGGCGCACGGCGGGGCGCCTTGCCCGTGCGCTCGACGAACTCGGGCTCAAAGCAGCCCACATGCTCAAACAGATCGATCCACTTGGCATAATCGACCACAAATATTAGTGCCCAGGGTGCCTTGGCGATCATGGGCTGGTGGTCGCACAGGTCGGCCAAGCGATCGAGCGTAGCCTGCTCGCGAATACTGATGATGGAATACATCATCATGGCGCCCGCCGACTCGCCGCATGCAGAATCGCTGCACGCTGCTCGTCGGTCACCGCCACGGGACGGTCATTGTCATCGCGCGCAAAAGCGCGCGTGGACGAACGGCGCTCCAAGATGTCCAGCACCGTGTTGCCCGTAGTCTCGACCGGATAGCCGCACGTATCCACGCCCGCAGCTCCGCCGCCGCCCATGTCCGCCTTGCAAACCTGCTCGTTCATCGCCCTGCCCTCGCCATTTCTTTAAGAAGCCTTTACGTTTCCGTGTAATTCCCGTCCATTATCGCGCAGGTCGCCACTACATTGCGCCACACCGCCGCACATGCGCGTTAATATGGCTGGTTGTTGTGCGCAGCCCGCAAATGCAGTGCATATTTAGGTAACAATCGGGTAAACCCCCGCTTTCGTAGGTTTTAAGTTTGTGAGGAGTCTCAGCATGTTCGCTGCCGCCATCTCGCTCGTCGGTCTTGCGGCGACCGTCTACCTTGTTTTGCGCGAGGCCAAGGCCATTCGCGCTCAGTCGGGCACCGTTGCCAAAAGCGCTCTTGGGTGGAGCGTCGCCTTCGGCCTGTTCCAGCTCTTTTTGACCATTTGGGGCGCTATTGGCCTCGTCGCGCAAAACGAGCCGCTCGCCTTCGTGATGCTCATCCTGACCAACGCCATCCTCACCGGCTGCGCTTGGGCCAGCATCGCCCGCGACCGCATCGCCCCGCGCGTCTTTGCGTTCGCCGGGCCCGACGCCCCCGCCCCCACCGGCAAGCTCGCCCGCCTGCGCGGCGCCTTTGTGGGCAAACCGCTCGTCGCCGCCGTCCTGTGTCTGCTGCTCGCCGGCGTCTTTGCGCTGCTGGGCATGGAGGTCTCGTCCAACCACGACTTTACCTGGGTCTACCCCCTGTGCATCCTGCTCGAGTGGGCCATCATCACCACGCTCATGGTCGGCCTGTTCTTCCTGTTCCAGCGCCACGGCGCAGCTCCCGCGGTCCTGGCCTTTGCCCTCTTTGTCCTGGGCATTGCCGAGTTCTTCGTCATCACGTTTAAATCCATGCCCATCCAGCCGGGCGACCTTTCGGCCATCTCCACCGCCGCCGCGGTCGCCGGCACCGGCTACACCTTCTCCATCTCGCTGTTCTGCGTGCTGTCCATGGGCTTTACCGCCATCGCCATGCTGCTATGCGAGTACGCCGGCCTGGTGGCACCGCACCGTCAGAAGGGCGCCGCCAACGCCAAGCGCATGCTGCTCACCAACCTGCTCGTGGCGGTGCTGTGCCTGGGCGGCGTGACCGCACACGTCACGCTCATCGACTACTACAACACCCTCGGCATCACCGTCTACACCTGGCGCCCGCTCGAGAGCTACTGGCGCGAGGGCTATCTGCCTGCCTTTATTAGTGCGGCGCAGTCCATCAAGCCGCCCAAACCCGCCGACTACTCCGTCGACGATGCCAAGGCCACGCTCAAAAAGTACGCCAAGGCCTACGACAAGTCCGACGCCGCCAAGAGTGACGAGCGCACCGCCGCAAAGGAGCAGTTCGACAGCGAGAAGCCCACGGTCATCGCCATCATGAACGAGACCTTCTCGGATCTGTCGATCTACCAGAACATGCGCGCCGGCTACGAGGGTCCGCAGTACTTTAAAAACCTGTCCAACTGCCTCAGCCGCGGCAAGCTCTACGTGAGCGCCTACGGCGGCGGCACCGCCAATACCGAGTTTGAGTTTATGACCGGCAACTCCATGGCCAACCTTGGCTCGGGCGTGTACCCCTACACCATCTACAACATGGAAACGACCGGGAACCTGGCAGAGCAGTTCAAGTCGCTCGGCTATTCCACCACCGCCATGCACCCCAACCACGCGACCAACTGGAACCGCGAGAACGTGTACAAGGACTTTGGCTTTGACCAGTTCCTGTCCATCAACGATTTCCAGGGTGCCGACACCCTGCGCGGTATGGTGACCGACCAGGCGACCTACGACAAGATTCTTGAGCTGCTCGACCAGAACGCCGATCCGCAGTTTATCTTCGACGTGACCATGCAGAACCACTCGGGCTACGACACGGGCCTGCTGCCGGCCGACAAGCAAATGCACCTGAACATCGACACGACCGACCTGGACGCTAAGACCGTCGAGGACGGCACACTCTCCGATGTCGATGAGTATGTCTCGTGCATCGAGCAGTCCGATCAGGCGCTGCGCCACTTCCTCAATGCCTTGAGCAAGCTCGACCGCAAGGTGGTCGTGGTGTTCTGGGGCGATCACCAGCCGTTCTTCCCGTCCAAGTTCAACGATAAGTGGTTTACCGGCGAGGACGACGCCACCCACCAGGAGCGCTTGTGGCAGACCGACTACATCATTTGGGCTAACTACGACGTTGCCGGCTGCGACCAGACGAGCGAGGTCGACGACCTGTCCACCAACTACCTGTCCACCCAGCTTATGCAGCTGATCGGCGCACCGCTGACCGACTACCAGAAGGCGCACATGACGCTGCGCGAGTCGCTGCCTGCTATCAACTCCGTGGGCTACGAGGACGCCAGCCTGCGCTGGGCGCTCTCCTCCAACGTCACCGGTGACGATGCCGCTGCCGCGGCTGTCACCAAGGCACGCGAGGATTACGCCAAGATGCAGTACTACGAGATGTTCCGCGACGGCAAGAACGTGTACACCGAGCACTTCCAGACCGAGGCCAACGAGACCGACCCCAACCTGGCACCGGGTACAACCAAGATCAAGTAGCGGCGCGTCTTAACTGGTTCGTCTGCCCGGCGGCGCGGAACGTAAGGTTCCCTGCTCGGACAGTCCTGCTCGCACGGAGAGCACATTAAGTGCTCTCCGGCTCGT
>CABUGR010000135.1 GCA_902491135.1 uncultured Collinsella sp.
AAACGCAGAGTCCGCCTTGGTGAGCAGAGCGTCGGAGCCGATGGCCCACAGCTTTACCTGTCCGACATGCTCGCCGGAAGACGTTACAATCTCGACGTTAGCAACGCTATCGGAGTCGGTTGGAGCAGACGAGACCGGGCTATGCGATGCCCTCTTGCCGCTCGTGTCGTCGGTCGTAGCCTGGTTTTCGCGTATATCGGCGGTGGCGCTTGCCGAGGGCCAGGAATCGTCATAAACGATCACGCCCTTTTTATTGACGACCTGCATGCCCAGATCGTCGGAAACCAAACTCGACGTTGCGACCGTGCGCAGTTCTCCCGCGGTCCAAGAGCCGTTTTCCTCATATGAGGTTGCCAACTTCTCGGCAGCGGAATTTGCGATTTCGACGATATTGGAGCGTGTGTAATCCGAAAAGACCGTGCCCCACACAACAGAGACAACGCCCACCAGCACCAATACCGTCATGAGCGATGTCAGAGCAAAAGCAAGTGCCATGCGCGAGGGATAGCTCATCGTTGGCCGTGAATCGGAACGAGGCGTGTTCCAACTAGCCTTGGAACCCGCCTCGCTCTCCTGCTTGTGCTTTTGTCCGATTTCAAAGCGCGCAGGTGTCATATGTGATTTCCCTATTTCTCGTCCGACTTATCGGTCTTGGCCGGAGCCTCGAAGCGATAGCCGACACCATGGACGGTGTAGAGCCACTTGGGCTTCTTGGGATCATCGCCCAGCTTGGCGCGAAGATTCTTCACGTGGCTATCGATGGTGCGCTCATAGCCCTCAAAGTCATACCCGAGCACTTTCTCGACCAGCTCCATGCGGTTATACACACGGCCGGGATGGCGGGCAAGCGTGGTGAGCAGCTTGAACTCGGAAGCCGTCAGATCGACTTCCTTGCCCTCGACCAAGATCTTGTGGCCCGAGATATCGATGACCAGATCGCCGAAGTCGAGCACCTCGACGGCGGGCTCGTCGGCCTGATGGGCACGGCGGAACAGAGCACGAACGCGGGCGACGAGCTCGCGCGGCGAGAACGGCTTAATCAGATAGTCATCGGCGCCGAGCTCAAGACCGATAATACGGTCCTCGATCTCGCCCTTAGCCGTCAGCATGATGATGGGGACATCCGAGGTATCGCGAATGGTGCGGCAAACGCGCTCGCCGGGAATCTTGGGGAGCATAAGGTCGAGCACGACCAGGTCGAACTGATGCTTCTCGAACTCCTCGATCGCGGACTGACCGTCGCCGACGCCCACAACCCAGTAGCCTTCGCGCTCGAGATAGGCAGCGACGGCGTCACGGATTGCCTTCTCATCCTCGACCAGCAGAATCTTTTTTGCATCTGAAGCCATAACACGGCCCCCCTGTCTCAATTAGCTAAGAACAAGCCCATTTTAACGCACCTGAGCCCGCCGGATGCCGCTATGACGCGGCAGCTCGGCGGGCGGTACTCACAATTACAACGCGTTTATTCCCCTGTTGGCGCCTTTTTAACCCCTCTAAGCTTAAAGAGAGAATAGGCGTGCAGTGACCGTCTCTGGTATACCCTGGCTGTTGCGCACCGTGGCGTACGTAAGGAATGAGTCCGACTTTCCCGCCGTAGCTGGATAATCGCCATACTCCAAAGCGCGGTCGGGCGACAGCAGCGAGCCATAGGTCTTGGCAGAGGTGTCGATCAGGAAATGCGACGCCTGTACCTTAACAAGGTATTTATTCTTCTTGCCAGCCGCACATGCAAGCGGCTCGCGGGACAGGAAGAGATACGGCCCTCCCTCATTACCGATATACGTGCCCATGTTGCCCAGGCTGCCCACGCCACTATAGGTCGCCTCGATAGAAAACACGAAGGTATCGCCCATATATACGGCCTCGAAAGGCGAGACTGACGAGGGAAGAACTAGCTGGGCACGTTTGGTGTTGTTGCCGTCGGTCAGATCGATTGCCGTTATGCCGTAGTAGACGCCCTCGTCGTTGCGGACACGCGGCGAGATGGTCAAAATGCCGTCGCTCGCGCGCGGGGCCGATGCAAAGCGGCCCGTCGATTTCCAAATTACCTCGGCCTTGGATTCATCAAGCGAGCGACGATAGCAAAACGAATCACTACTCGTTTTATTGCCGCCTGCCGAAGGCATTTTATACCAGATGACTGATGACCCGAACGCCGTGAACAGGGGCGGATCATAGTCCTTGCCACCTCGATCGAGCTCAACCACGTCGCCAGAGAGCGAAGCGCCCGACAGATTTTGAGCGTAGAGCTTCCACGATGAATTGGCAAAGTTCATCTCAACCCACGCGAATACGCCGTCGCCGGCACGGACATCGTAGAATGCGTATCCCGTGCCCTCGATAGGATCCTCGATTAATGTGGTAAGCGAGCCATCGCCCAGGTTGAGCACGCCGAGTGTGTTGGCGTGCAGTGCCGATGCGGGCGCCATCATCGCCGCGGCGTAATCGCCGTCGCAGTAGTACAGCAGCGTACCCAGAGGCAGCGTCCACGATGACGCCGGCTCAAGATCGATGTCGACAGCCTCATACTCATCCGTAATCGAGATGATTTTGGAATCGTCCTTGATAACCTGCGGCTCGCCGGCGGCATCATCGCTGGTACCCGTTTTTTTCGAGCATCCGGCAAGCACCGTGGCAGCGCCCGCGGCAGCCCCACCGAGTACAAAGCCGCGACGCGATATTCCGTTCTTGATGTGATCGGCGATACCCATTAGGCGATCTCGGCGCGAGCGGCCTCGATAGCGCGCGTAAGCTGGTCGGCGCAGGAGGTCTTTTTCATACCGCAGGTATTACCGGCGAGAACCTCGATTACGCGATCGGCGGGAGCGCCCTCGACCAGCTTGGAGATAGCCTTGAGATTGCCGTCGCAGCCGCCGGTAAACTCAACGCCCACCACCTTGTTGCCGTCATCGGAAAGGTCAAGGTGAATATTGCGAGCACACACGCCCTGAGGCTTGTAATCAAACGAAATCATGCGATCCCCTCTCAGAATGTTATTCGAGACGACTATTATCCCCGTCTTTCCCTAAATGCAACGAGGCGCTTTGCCGGCAACACACATTACCAGCAAAGCGCCCTAAAAAGCTAACGTTATGCCCGAACCTACTCGAAGCTCAGCTGCTCCAGACGATCAAAGACCGTGTCGATACGGGTGAGGAAGTCCCACGGATCAAAGATCTCGTCGAGCTTCTCCTGACTGACGGTGCAGCGCGGGTCGGCCTCGAGACGCTCCTTAAAGGTGGGGCCGGAGACACAATCCTGTACCTCGTGCCAGGTTGCCATAGCGTTCTCCTGCACAATGGCGTACGCGTCCTCGCGGGTGATGCCCGTGTCGACGAGGGCGAGCAGTACCTTGGAAGAGAAGATGAGGCCGCGGGTCTTATTGAGGTTGGCCATCATGCGGGCGGGATACAGCTGCAGGCCGTCGATAACGCGGATGAGGCACTGGAACATGTGGTCGAGGGCGATGAAGCTATCGGCCTGGGCGACGCGCTCGGCAGAGGAGTGCGAAATGTCACGCTCGTGCCACAGGGCGACGTTATCGAAGGCAACCTGGGCGTTGGACTTCACGACGCGCGACAGACCGCAGACTTTCTCCATGGTGATGGGGTTGCGCTTGTGCGGCATGGCTGAGCTGCCCTTTTGGCCCTTACGGAACGGCTCCTCGGCCTCGAGCGTATCGGTCTTCTGTAGATTGCGAACCTCGGTAGCGATGCGCTCACAGGTGGCCGCTGTAGTGGCAAGCACGCCGGCAAGGTAGGCATGGTGATCGCGGCTGATGACCTGCGTGGACAGGGGATCGTGGACCAGGCCCAGGTGCTCGCAGACGTACTCCTCGACGAACGGCTCGATGGAGCTGTACGTGCCGACAGCGCCCGAGATAGCACCGAAGGCAACATTCTTGCGGGCGTCCTCAAGACGATCCAGATCGCGCTTGAGCTCCCAGGCCCAAGAGCCAAACTTCATGCCGAAGGTCATCGGCTCGGCATGGATGCCATGAGTACGGCCGGCGCAGAGCGTGTTGCGCTCCTCAAAGGCGCGACGCTTGCAGATCTCGCCGAGTTTTTTGACGTCCTCGATGATCAGGTCGCAGGCCTGGGTGAGCTGGTAGCACAGGGCCGTGTCGCCCAGATCGGAGCTGGTCATGCCATAGTGAACCCAGCGGCTGGGCTTGGGGTCGCCCTCGGGAACATCGGCATCGATGTACTCCTTCATGTTGGTCAGGAAGGCAATGACGTCGTGGCGCGTGACTTCCTCGATCTCATCGACCTTCGCCTTCTCAAAGTTGGCATGGTCGCGGATCCACTGGGCCTCGTCTTTGGAAATACCGATCTTGCCGAGCTCCGCCTGGGCCTCGCAGGCCAGAACCTCGATCTCCTGCCAAATGGCGTACTTGTTCTCGAGTTCCCAGATGCGACCCATTTCCGGACGA
>CABUGR010000136.1 GCA_902491135.1 uncultured Collinsella sp.
GGCCCGTGGGTTATACCCTAAGAGCAAACCACCCTTTTTAAGGGTGGTTCTGATTCAGTAGTGTTGCAGCCTTACTTTTCGAGATGCTCTTTTAGCAGCTCCAGCGCGTGGGCGTAGCCCTTCAGGCCCTCGCCGGTGATGGTGGCGAAGCAGGCCAGGCGGGCGTAGCTCACCTGGCGGAAGTCCTCGCGTGTTTCGACAGCGCTGATGTGGACCTCGACGGCAGGGATGGCGACGGCCTTGAGGGCATCGAGGATCGCCACGCTCGTATGCGTGTAGGCCGCTGGGTTGATGACGATGCCGTCGACCTTTCCGTAAGCCTCCTGGATCTTGTCGACGATGCTGCCCTCGTGGTTAGACTGGAAGACCTCGACCTCGTCGAAGCCCTGTGCGGCACCCGCTTCCTGGCAGATCTGCACTAAGCGATCGTAGTTGTCGCTGCCGTAGATGCCCGGCTCGCGAATGCCGAGCATGTTGAGGTTGGGGCCGTTAATGACGAGTGCTTTCATGGTTGCTTCCTTTGCGGTTGAAAAACCACCACAAAGGTGCCTGTCCCCTTTGTGGTGGTTTTGGTTAGAGAGCGGGTGGGAGGGTGTCGAGGAGGGCATGGGCGGTGTTGGCGGCGCAGTCGCGTGAGTCGATGATGTAGTCGGCCCAGGCGCGGTAGCGCGGCATGCGCTGCTCGGCGAGCTTGTCGATGCCGTCGCGCGCGGTGATGGGGCGGCCCTTGTGGGCGAGCTCGTCGAGCTTGCGGTTGAGCATCACGACCTGGCTGTTTTGGTGCAGCAGCGGGTAATTCTCGTCGCGCGTGACCACGCCGCCGCCGGTTGAGAGCACCAGGCCGCTGCGCTTGGAGATGTCGGACAGCGCCGCCGTCTCCTGCTCGCGGAAGGCCGCCTCGCCGCACTCGACGATATAGTCGGCACAGGGCATGCCCAGACGCTTTTCAAGCGCGGCGTCCAAGTCGATGTGCTCTCGCCCCGTGCGCAGGGCAATCTGCTCGCCCACGCGGGTCTTGCCCGAACCCGGCATGCCGATCAGAGCAATGTTTTGCTCGCGGCGGGACAGACGCTCCGTTACGTCCAAGATGCGCTTGCGCGGGGTGACCTGGCCGGTATAGCGCTCAACGGCCTGTGCCGCCTGTGCCACAAGCATGAGCAGACCACCGATGCAGGGGATGCCGCGGCGCTCGGCCTCGAGCATCAGGCCCGTGCGGGCGGGGTTGTAGACAATGTCGATAACGCCTTCGAGCGCATCGAGCCCTTCGAGTGTGCAAGGCGCATCGGGGCAGTGGGGGAACATGCCGGCGGGTGTGCAGTTGACGAGCAGTGCCGCATCGGATTGCTGCGCGATGTTGTCGTAATTGACCTCGCTCGTGCGACCCACGGGTACGACGACGGCGCCCAGGTCTCCCAGCACCATACTTGCCGTGGTGCCGGCGCCGCCGGTGGCTCCGAGCACGAGGACCTTCTTGCCGGCAACCTCAACCCCCAGCTCCTCGACCAGGCACTGAAAACCGAAGTAGTCAGTATTATCGCCGCGCAGGCGCCCGTCAGACAGGCGCGTGATGGTGTTGACGTTTCCCATGCGCTCGGCGAGTGGGCTCAGCTCGTCCAGGTACTCCATGACGGCGCGCTTGTAGGGGATGGTCACGTTGGTGCCCTCCCACTCGTCGCCCGTCATAAAAGCCTCAAGATCCTCGGGTTCACGCTCAAAACGCACATACTCCAGGCCTGCGAGCTCTTTGTAGATGGTCGGGGTGTAGCTGTGGCCCAGCACGCGGCCCAGCACTCCGTAGGGGCGGGTTGCGGCGGTATCGGTCATCTAGAGCACCTCCGTGTAGCTGCCAAAGTAGGTGAAGCTCTCGCACACGTCGTCGATAGAATCGAGCAGGTCGTCGAGGGCCTTGCTGCCAAAGGGGCAGTCCAGATCAAAGTAGAACATAAACTCAAAGTCGCGGCCGGGGATGGGGCGGCTCTCGAGCTTGATGAGGTTGATATTGAGCGCGTAGAAGCGCTCGAGTACGCGATAGAGCGCACCCGGCTCGTTGGCCGTAGTGATCATGAGCGAGGTACGGTTGGCGCCGGGGTAGACGCGCGGCTCGCGGCTGATGACGACAAAGCGCGTGTAGTTGTTGTCCGAGTCCTGAATGTTGGGCTCCAGCACCTCCAGGCCATAGAGTGCCGCGCAGCTTCGCGAGGCGATGGCGGCGACGTCGGTGCGCTCGGAGTTGGCGACCATCTCGGCCGACATGGCGGTGTTGGGGTACTTGGAGGCGTGCAGATTATGGCCCTCGATATAGCCAGCGCACTGCGCGATGGCCTGACCGTGGCTGTAGACCTCGCGTATGTCCGCGAGCTTGGTGCCGGGCTTGACGAGCAGGTTGTGATCGATCTTGAGGCGAAGCGAGCGCACGATATGGAAGTTGAACTGTGCGAGCAGGTCGTAGACGGCGTTTACCGAGCCGGCGGTTGAGTTTTCGATGGGCAGTACGCCAAACTCGCAAAAGCCGTCGCGCACGGCGCGCATGACGCCCTCGAAGGTCTCGAAGAACGCAATATCCGGCACGTCGAAGAGTTTGCACGCGGCGATCTGGCTATAGGCACCTTCCACGCCCTGGCAGGCAACGGTGGCCGTTTGAGGGAAGGGCGTGTCAAAGGCTGCAGCCGTGGCGTGGGCCTTTTGCGAGACGGTGATGCCCTTGAGCTCGTTGATGTAGCGCTGCTGCTCGGCCTTGCTCATGCTCATGAGGAGGCGGAACAGGGTGATGGTCTGGGCCTCGTAGCGCTCGGGCGCACGGCTGGCGAGGTTGTTGAGCTTGGAACGCTCGCGGGCGGGGTCGAAGACGGCCTTGCCCATCTCGATTTTTGACTTGGCGACCTCGGTGGCAATGTCCATGCGCTCGACAAAGCTGTTGAGGAGCGTGGTGTCGATGCCATCGATGGCCTGGCGAATATCGGCAAGGTCCATGGAGGCCCCTTTCACGTAACGGCTGAGTTGACAGGCAACCCAGGTGAGTCGGGTTAGAGCTGGGCGGCGTCCTCGAGGAGGGCGTCCCAGATGGCGAGGGCGGCGGCTGCTTCGGCTACGGGGACGGCTCGGGGGACGATGCAGGGATCGTGACGGCCGTGGACCGAGAGCTCGGCATTTTCCATGGCGTCCATGTCTACGGTCTGCTGCTCGCGGTCAATTGAGGGCGTCGGCTTTACGGCCATGCGCCACATGACGGGCGCGCCGGTCGAAATACCGCCCAGGATGCCGCCGGCGTTATTGGACTCGACCTCGATTTCGCCGGTCTCGGCATCGATGCGATACGGATCGTTGTTCTCGCTGCCGCGCATGGCGGCCACGGCAAAGCCCATGCCAAACTCCACGCCCTTTACGGCGGGAATGCCAAACGCGATTTGCGCGATGCGGTTCTCGATGCCATCGAACATGGGGTCGCCGATGCCCACGGGAAGCCCGTAGATGCCGCACTCCACGATGCCGCCGATGCTGTCGAGTTCGTCGCGCGCGGCTAGGATCTCCTCGCGCATGCGGCCGGCTGCGGCGGCGTCAATGCACGGCAGATCGTTCGTAAGGATTGCCTTGCGGTCGGCCTCGCGATAGACCATATCGTCCATCGGCAGGTCGGAGATGCCGCCGATCTGCGCGACGTGCGCCATGACCTGAATGCCGCGGGCTTCGAGTGCCTGCAGCGCGATGCCGCCCGCGATGCACAAGGGTGCCGTTAGGCGGCCGGAGAAATGCCCGCCACCAGCGACATCGTGCATGTTGTGATACTTCACGCGCGCAGGGAAGTCCGCATGTCCGGGACGGGGCTTGCGGCGCAGCTCGGAGTAATCATTGGAGCGCGTGTTGGTGTTCTCGATAATCGCGGCGATGGGCGCGCCGGTGGTATGTCCATCGACAACACCGGCGATGATGTGGGCGGCGTCGGCCTCGCGGCGTTTGGTCGCGGTCTCGTCGCGACCGGGGGCGCGACGGTCGAGGAAGGCCTGCAGCTTCTCCTGGTCCACGGCGATGCCCGCCGGGATGCCATCGAGCGAGCAGCCGATAGCGGGGGAGTGCGACTGGCCGAAGATGCTTAAGTGCAAGACGTTGCCAAAGGTCGAGGACATGCTATTCCTCCTCGAGCGTGACCTTGCCGCCCAGTAGGCGGTAGTGGTCGAAGAAATCGGGATAGGACTTGTTGACGGCCTCGGCGCCGTGGATCACGACCTCGCCGGTGGCGCGGCTCGCGGCGATGGCGGCCATCATGGCGATGCGGTGGTCGTTGTGCGAATCGACCTCGCCGCCGGTGAAGGCATCGACACCCTTGATGATGAGGTCATCGCCGGCAATGCGCACCTGCGCGCCCAGAGCGGTGAGCTCGCGGGTGGTGGTGACCAGGCGGTCGGATTCCTTGATACGCAGGCGGG
>CABUGR010000137.1 GCA_902491135.1 uncultured Collinsella sp.
TGGGTTCCGTCGGATCCGGAGTACCGGGATCAACCGGATTCTCCGAATTCTCCTTGCGCTGGATCCAGACCTGGCAACCATAGAACGGGTTGGCGGTACCAAGGCACAGACCCTGGTTGGTCACCGCAAAGGTGCGCAGACCATGGTTATACGGATCGTTAAAGCCATTGGTCGTCAGCGTCGTAAAGTTCACGCCGTCCTCGGTCACATACATATCAAAGCCGCGCTCGGCATCGCGCAGGTAACACATGCACGTAAGGACACTCTGCAACTTCTTGAGGTTCTCCTCGCTCAGCAGCTTATCGAGCGCATCCTGAATATCGCTCGGCAGCTCGGTGCCATAGGCATCCTCGTACTGCTGCTTAAGGCTCTCATAGCTATCGAGCATGTCCTGATACTGGTCGGCAAAGGACTTGAAGTACGCGATCTCGCCATCGATCTTCTGGACATAAGCGGCGTCGTCCTCAAAGTCCTGGGACATCGTCGCGGCCTGATCGCAAAGACCGCCCGCGGCATCCTCCAGCGCATCGCTCAGATCGCCAAAGCCCTTAGCAACCTCGGTCTTCTCGTCATCGACATCGACGGCCTTGTTTGAATCATCAACCTCAGCAGCTTCGTTCGAATCATCGACCTCGACGGCCTCGTTTGAATCATCGTCCGCAAGCGTGTTCACGGGAACGATGGGGTCGTCAGGCGATTTCTTGTCGAGCAGGTGATCGAGCAGGTCCCTAAGGCGCTGAACCTGAGAGTCCCACTCCTCGGGCGTCATATCGATAATGTCGCCATTGGAGAACTGGCCGATCGGCTCAAGCAGGCTCGCGGTATCAAAGGTACCGATATACAGCTTGCCGTCGAACTTCTGCATGCGCCAAATGTACTGGTTCTCGTTTCGGCCAAAGCCCGAAGTCAGGCCGGAAATACCGCCCTCGGGGAACATGTCGGTGCGATCGCCAACGACGAGCTCCATGTTCTCGTCCTTGTCCATGCGATAGATGTTAACCGACTGCTCAAGATTGGCATTCACAAACGAGCAGTCAACGCCACCCATGCTGCTCTTGCCGCCCTCTTCGGTGTTGGATTTGTTGAACAGGATGCGCTCGAGGGCAATCTCCTCGTCGTTGTATTCACCGATATAGAGGTAGTCGTTGTAGACGATGAGGTTGGCAGCGCCAGAACGGGTACGGGCAGGATCGATGCCAAAGCAGTACTTTGCACCGTCCGTCTTCTGATCGCCGACAATGGGAGTCCACGAATAGCTGCCGTCGGCATTCTTGTCGCCACGGACCATGGCAAACGACTGCATGGAATTATCATCGGGAGCGTTCTCGGGCGTACCGGTGCAGATGGTCGCATAGAGATGGCCATTGTACGAGACCATATCCCAAATGGCGCCGCCGTAGATGCTGTCCTGATAGCGAATCGCCGGATAGCCAAACAGCGTCTCCGAGTTGGCAATCTCGGTGAAGCTGTCCTGGCCCTTCGAGGGGTCAGACGACGTCAGGATTGTCGACACAAAATTACCGTTCGCGTCTTTACCCACATTACTGATGACGAGCTGGCCATCATGGACGCACATGCCGCGGATACCGGTAGAAATGCCCTGCTTGTAGGCAGCACCGTAATCCTGCATGCTCGAAAGGCCCTGATAGACAACTTTGTACTCATCCGTCTTAGGATCGATCTCGTATACAGCAGGCAGGCCGCCTTTGCCGTCATTGGTCCTGACGCTGCCGCAGAAATAGAGCTTACCCTTATAGCTCACGGCATTGCGGAACAAAGGAGCGACGCCGTTGAGCGATTCAGAGAGTAGCAGCTTGGTCTCACCGGTCTTGGTATTGATCTTGACCAAGATGCCGCCGCTGTCCTTGTCGGCCGTGCCGTCCTCCTTCTGCTGTCCATAGAAGAAGGTACCGTTAAACATGGCCTCCAGCGTCAGGCGCATGGTTTCGACATCAAAGGAATCGCCCAGCGTGCTGTTCATGAGCGTCAGCGTGTTGCCCATCGCCGCATAGCAGGTGCCCACATAAAGCCAGTCACCATGCTCGCAGCCGCCCAAGTGTAGCTCTGGCCGCGATCGCCTTCGTTGTTGGCCGTATTACCATCGGCGCCCGGGACGGCAACGGCACCGTTACCCTGGTAGTCGACGATGCCATCCGGCTGCGACGTTCCTACCGTAGGATGCGAGAGCTTCTCAAAGGAATACCCATTTCCCGCATTGTAGGTAACGGCACCCGATGCGTCTTCGGCGTGCGCCGGCAGCGGCGATACCAAGATAGCGGCAAGCGCTGCCACCAAGCCAAGTGTTCCCACTCGTCTCATAAGGTTATAGCCTCCCCTGTCCTAAAGCCCAGTTTTAGCATTCTTCATTTCTGTCCACGGTTAATTGCAATCTGAGCACAGCAATAATCAGTGTATAAATATACACCTGTAATTTTTTGGACGGGTTCATAGATGCTCGATTGGTAGCGAATTCCGCGCAAACCGTCACCAAACTCCACTTTTGCCGCATCTAAAGGTTATTTTTGCGCAAATTTTTGGATGCCGATAGTCACAATGGGCAGGAGGCTGGTACCCACCGGAGAGGGCAACGCCTACATTTTCATAACGTAATAGCCCGCACCCCTCACTGCCGTCTCGAGTGTGTCGCGATCAACCGGGCGCTTCGAGCGCACGCGTGCCGTGTGGTCCGCGTACGTTACCGTAGCCCACACGCCATCAAGCGCATTGAGGGCATTCGTCACATTCCGGGCGCAGCCGTCGCAACTCATGCCGCCGATAAGGAGTTCCTCACGATAGGGGTAGTGGGACTCGTCGGTGTCTGCCACCACAACCTTTTTGGCCTTCTTGCCGCTCGTACCATCGCTGCAACAACTCTTCCCGTGTGTCGAAGCGGCAATGCGACGCAGTCCAAAAAACATGCCGACGGCAATGACGGCCAGCACGATGAGATTCGCAGGATTGAGCAAGTCGCTCATGCGTTCCCCTTTCAAGTAGCCCTATCTAGATACCCCCATGGGGTGTCCCCATCTTAACCCAAAATCATGTCGGTTCTGTCAATTAGTTTCCCTATTCAAACTTTTTTGTTGACCAAGGCTTACTTTCGTATATAGGTTTTCCTAGGCTAACAAGTGAGTGCTCGAAAGGGGCAACGTGACTCGAACCATTGACATCCCAACATACCAAACGGCTGTCGTGCGCAACTGCTCCCCTACGCTCGCAGGTATCAAGCCGGCTTCGCTCTTTACCTATCCCGGCGTTTACGCCAACCAAAACGGAAAACCCGGCGTCGCTAAAATCGAAGAGCGACGCTCTCGTCTGCTCGCCGTCATAGCCCAATGCAACCGCGAGCTCCAGCCGCTCGGGATCCATATGAGCGTTTTGGTCTGGCGCCCCTGCGGAGCGCTCATCTATGTGTACCGCCCTGCGGACCTTATGCGATACCCGCGCCGCGACGGCGCTTGTCGCCGAAGGCTACGATGTCCACAACCTGCTCGCATCCCTGGTGCATCTCGCCGCGCGCATCACGCTGGCAAGCAGCAATGCCGCAGAAAGCGCCTATGACGGCAGTGTCTGCGCACTCGCGCGAAATAGGCACTGCGATACGGGGTGCATGTGCGAGTTCCCCCACGAAATTGGCTATTTTTTGGGCTATCCCTACGAAGATGTCCATCAGTTTATCGTCCAGCACGGCGAAAACTATAAGGTCTTTGGCGCCTGGAAGGTATACACAAACGTTGAGCAGGCGCTCACGACCTTCGATTCCTATCGCGCATGCACGCAATACCTTACCTACATCTATCAACAGGGCTGCACCCTGGGACAACTTGTCCAGGCAACCCGATAGAGCATACAAAACGCGGCCACACGCCGCACAACCGAAAGGAAAACATATGAGCAAGATCGCCGTCGTCTACTGGAGCGGCACGGGCAACACCGAGGCCATGGCAAACCTCGTCGCCGAAGGCGCCACGTCCGTGAGCGCCGAGACTGAGGTCATCCCCTGCGCCGACTTCTCTGCCGACAAGGCCGCCGAATATGATGCCTTCGCCTTCGGCTGCCCAGCCATGGGCTCCGAGGAACTCGAGTACGATGAGTTCCAGCCGATGTGGGATGAGGTCAAGGAGACTCTCGGCGACAAGAAGGTCGTCCTCTTTGGCTCCTATTCGTGGGCCGAGGGCGAGTGGATGGACAACTGGAAGGCCGACGCCGACGAGGCCGGCGTCAACGTCGTGGACTCCACCATCTGCTACGACGCGCCCGACGACGAGGGCGAGACCGCTTGCAAGGCCCTCGGAGCCGAGCTCGCGTAACGAACCCAGGGCCTCCAAGAGAGCCTGCATCAAAGCGCATCCCCATCCCTACAAAAGAGCGGGGCTGGATTCAAGTCCAGCCCCGCTCTTTTGTAACG
>CABUGR010000138.1 GCA_902491135.1 uncultured Collinsella sp.
TGTTACGCAACATATGTCCAAGTACTTAGCCGATAAACGTCTGCAATTTTTCCGCCGTAGGACACCTGACGTCTAAATCGATTTCTGAAGGCATGAAATCGCTGTTACTAAATCGGTAACAGTACTCATATTTGCCATTTTTTGCCCATGGTCCATCGGAAGATGCCGGGATCCGCACCCTGCCGGGTCCGAATCCCGGCACATGGGTAGCAAAAAGCCCGCTACCGCGAGGGCAACGGGCTTCACATCTCAAATGGTGTCCCCAGCGGGATGTCCGCGTGCGGCTGGCGCCCCCCGCTTCCGCTGCGTCGCTTCGCTCCTTGCGTGCTGCGCTGGAAAACGCTTGCGCGTTTCCTCAGCTCCGCACCCTGTCGGGTTCGAATCCCGGCATATCGGTAGCAAAAAGCCCGTCACCGCGGGGGTAACGGGCTTCTTAATTTAAATGGTGCCCCCAGCGGGATTCGAACCCGCGATATCCACCTTGAAAGGGTGGCGTCCTTGGCCGCTAGACGATGGGGACAGCGGGAAAGAGTATAGCAGACTTTTTTAGCCGTTCACATATCGTTGGCAAACTGAAAAACCACCACAAAGGTGCCTGTCCCCTTTGTGGTGGTGAGGTGCTAGGGGAGGAGCTTCATGGCGGCGTCGTGGGCGGCGTGCTCGTAGGCGTCGTCGAGGGGCTTGAGCGGCAGCAGGGCGGCGGCCTGTGCATCGCCACGGTGCTCGAGGGCATGGGCGATCAGCCAGTCAGCGAGTTCGGGGTTCTTGGGCAGCGCCGGGCCATGCAGGTACGTGCCGATGACACCCTTGTAGATGATGCCCTCAAAGCCATCGTCGCCGTTGTTGCCGGTGCCCGCGACGACGGACGTTCCGAGCGGCGTTGCCTCCGCGTCGAGCAGGGTGCGACCCCCATGGTTCTCGAATCCCACAAAGGGCTCAGGTGCCAGATCGGTTTTGACGGCTACGTTGCCGATCAGGCGATCGGAGCCACGTACGGTTTCGGCGGCAATGACGCCCAGGCCCTCAATGCGATCGTCGCCCATGTAGTACGAACGGCCGAGCAGCTGATAGCTGCCACAGATGGCAAGCAGTGTGCCGCCGTCCTCAACATAGGCCGCGACCTTGTCTTTTTGAGCGAGCAATTCATGTGCCACAGCCAGCTGATCGCGGTCGGAGCCACCGCCCATCATGACGATATCGGCATCGGTGAGATCGAGTGACTCGCCCATACGGACCTCGTCCACGCGCACGGGAATGCCACGCCAGGCGCAGCGGCGCTCGAGGGCGATGACGTTGCCGCCGTCGCCGTAGAGGTTAAGGGCATCGGGATACAGGTAGACGATGCGCAGCGGGTGCGAAAGCTCGACTGGCGCGATGCCGACAGGAAGAGCGCTGCCGTCGGCACGGGTTACGGCGCGCCCGGCAACAGCGTCGGCGGTGGCGCCTTTCAGCCCGTCGAGCTCCTTGACCAGCGGCGGGAAGGCCGTGTAGTTGGCGACGGCGTAGAAGGTGTCATCGGCGGCCTCGTCTGCCACGGCGCCAATTGCCTGCGCGACGTCCGAGATAATCGCGGCATCGATGCCGGCGTACTTGAGACGCACCTGCATGTCGTGCGCGCGCGTGCCTCCGGCAAAGGCGACAAGACCCGGCGTGTCGGCGATGCGCTCAAAGTCGACGTCGTAGATCCACGATACATCGTGTCCGTCGGCGTCGTTGTCGTTGAGGAAGAAAGCACAGAGCCTGCCGCCCGCCGTCTTAATAGACTGGATCTGGCGATCGAAGCCCACGGGATTCTTAGCCAGGTTGGCCTCGACAGTGCGGCCGGCGATATCCCAGCGCCCCATACGACCACCGGCGGGCACATAGGCATCGAGCGTGGGCTGTAGAAGCGCCGTATCCACGCCCAACTCGTGCGCGGCAAAGAAGGCGGCGGCAACGTTGTAGACCATGTACAGGCCGTTGTAGCGTGTGGCGATGTGTGCGGCAGCCGCGTCGGGCGCAGATCCAAAGACCAGGTCAAAGCCGTAGCCGTCGCAGCCGAGCTCCACGCCCGTCACACGGCGGACCAGTGCGGGGCGTGCCCAACCGCACGAGGGGCAATGGTAGGCGCCGAGTTGACCATACTGCACATAGTCGTACTCCAACGGGGCGTTGCACTGCGAGCAAAAGCGCGAGTCGCTAATGCGGTCAGACTCGGTGTTGGTGGCGCCGTCGATGCCAAAGGCAATACTCGCATTGGGAACGCGCGCGGCAATCGAGGCACAGAGCGGATCGTCGGCGTTGTAGATGAGCGTCGTTGCCGGCGAAAGTTCCAACGCGTGGGCGATGACCTCCTGGGTGTGATCGATCTCGCCATAGCGATCCAGCTGGTCGCGGAACAGGTTGAGCAGCACGAAGTACGTCGGCTTGAGCTTGGGCAGGACGCGCGCGGTGTAGAGCTCATCGCATTCAAAAACGCCCACGCGCTTGCCGCCGCCGGCTCGCTTGAGGCCGCTGCGCGCCTCGAGCAGTGCACCCACCACGCCCGGCTCCATGTTGTTGCCGGCGCGGTTGCATACCACGGTGGCGCCGCTGGCGGCAACGGCGTCGGCGATGAGGTTCGAAGTGGTGGTCTTACCGTTGGTGCCGGTGATCACCACGCTGCGGTCGACAAGGCCGGCGAGGTCGCTCAGCAGCTCGGGGTCGATCTTCATGGCGATGCGGCCGGGGAGTACGCCGCCCTGGCGCTTAAGGACGGAGCGCAGCCCCCAGCGGGCGATATCGCTCGAGGTGCAGGCAAGAGATGAGCGGAGATTCATGAAGCCGTTCCTAACGTGAATGACATGGTCGTGGCGTTTGCGCCGTTAAAAGCCGTAGCGGCGCGCAAACTCCTGGGCAAGCTGCGAAACGTCTTCGCAGGCATTGGCCCAGGGGGCAAAGTCGGGGGTATCCGAGATGATGCCGTCGGCTTCCCAAACCGCCTGGTGCGAGAGATCCCAGGGGTCGCGCGGCTCGGGTCGGCAGGGAAGGTACGGCGTCTGGTACATGGGGTTCAGCAAGAAGAACGCGCCGCCCTCGCAGCGGTTGGCAAACTCACGCAGCGCGCGTGTCGCCGGGCGCATCTTGTTCGTTTTGAACAGCAAGATCGTGCGGGCGAGCAGGTACCAGGGGGAGTTCTCGAGGGTATCGGCCCCCATCTGCTCCTCGAGCTGGTGGGCCAGGGCAAAAAAGCCGTCCTCGTCTTCCAAGCGAGCGAGGGCGAGTAACACGGTGCCTGCCGCTCGGGTGGGATAGCCTTCCGCCTTAAGAACACGGCGGGCGTAGTTGGCAGCAGCGCGGTAGCGGGCGCTCGCCATGCACAGCTGCGAGATGGCCTCGAGCGTGTGAAGCCACCCGATAAGAGCCGGCTCGCTCACGGTAAGGTCTGCTGCGGTGACACCGTCGGCCAAAACATTATTGGCCCAGTAGTGTGGGGCCTCCATATCGAACCCGGGCACGCTTTGCTGCAGGTAATCGGTCGTGGTCGCCTCGAGCTTCATCAGGTCGCCCAGACAGGCGTCAACGGGCGTGTCCGCCAAAATGATGGCGAGCAGCTGGGCATCGAGGACATACGCATCGATGCGGACAATCTTGAGCAGCTCATCGCGCATGTCGTCGAACAGACGATTGCGCGTCTGCTCGAACTCCTCGTCGCTGCCCATATCCTCGATGCGATGGAGCTCGTCGAGCAGGTGGCGATGAACACCGGCGTAGGACAGCAGTGCCTGAGCATGCTCGGTCTGCGCATACTTATGAGGGTTGACGCTCACGTCGTTATGGACAAGCTCGCGTGCTGCATCGGTGAGCTCGGGGTGCGACGCCAGATAGGTGCGCTCCAGGTAGGCGGGGATGTAGACGCTCGGATCCATTAGAGGTCTCCTCCCTTAAATGGAAGCCCCTGCTCGGCTGCGCGCAGGATGCGCTCGTCGATTTGGGAGCGCACGATGTCGTTGGTGGCGACCCAGGCGGCAAAGCTGGCGTTGTCGGGGGCGCCCAGGCCCTCCTGCAGTACCGGCGTCGCCTCGGACAGCGCAAGGACAAGCTCGTCGGTGGAGCCCACACCCACGTTGACGCGGGCATAGACGCCATCGGGAAACTCGGTTTGGAAGTAGAGTGCCTCGGCTGCGTGCGGACACGAGCGCACAAGGATACGCAGGTAGTGCTCGGCGCCCTCGTAGTCCAGTTCGCGCCAAGCCGTGCTCATCAGCGCGATGAGCGTCCACGGGTCCAAGTCGCGCTCCGCATCTTTGGGGCGGCGGCGCAGTGGGGTATTCGCGAGGTACGGCACGGAGTGTGCGGAGCGAAAGCGCTTGAGCTCCTCGGCGGGGTATTCGAGCTTTGCCATGGCGAGCATCGCGGTGTGGCGGACACCAGCGGGGTC
>CABUGR010000139.1 GCA_902491135.1 uncultured Collinsella sp.
CGGGCTGGGCGACGGTCTTCTCGAACTCGTACAGGTTGACGACGACCAGGTCGATCAGCTTAATGCCGTGCTGTGCCGCCTCCTGCATGTGCTGCTCGGAATCGCGGCGGGCCAGCAGCGCGCCGTGAACCTTGGGGTGCAGGGTCTTAACGCGGCCGTCCATCATCTCGGGATAGCCCGTGAACTCCTCGATGGGGGTTACGGGAACGCCCGCGTCCTCGATGGCACGAGCTGTGCCGCCCGTAGAGATGATCTCGACGCCAAAGTCATCGACCAGCGTCCGTGCGAAATCGACGACGCCCGTCTTATCGGTAACCGAAATCAACGCGCGTGCGATCTTCACATCAGATCCCATGCAGTCCTCCTGTCTGGTACGCCGCCGTGCTCTGTGAGTCGGTGATACGTCGATCTGCAGCGCTCGCGCAGCGGCATTGAAAATACTGATTCAATGTAGCGCATCGAGCGCATCGATGCACCCCGCAACGGGCGCATATGCAGAAAAAGTTTGCGAGCGGAGGGGATGGGCACGGCACCGGGCACGGTGAGTTCATGGAACACAGGGGCACCATAATTAGATGCCAATAGCATGGTAGAACTGTGCTCGATATGCATCCGCAAAAGAAAGAGGCACCATGGTCTCGCGGGTTCTCTACCGACCGTTTGATACCGAAGACTTCGACGCCATCGCGCTGATTCTGCAGCAGCTTTGGCATAACAATTCGGATAACGATGAGTACAACCGCCTCGAGGCCGCGTGCGACCTTGCCTACTGCCTTTCGTCTTCGACGTTTTCGCAAGTTGCCGTAATCGACGGTCAGGCGCGCGGCATTGCGCTCGCGCGTGCGGGACAGAGCTCCGGCGCCACCGTTAAGGAACATTGGCTGGATACCGAACGCGCACTGCTATCGCAAATGCGCGAGCTGGAGCCCGATGCCTGCGCCGAGTATCTCTCGTTTGTGCGCGCAACCATCCGAACCAACAACCGCCTGCTCGAAAGCAGCCCGTTGCCACACGACAACGAGGTCACGCTGCTTGCCGTAGATCGCGACGTCCATGGCCTGGGCGTTGGCTCGGTGTTGCTCGACGCCGCAGTCTCGTACCTATCCTCGCGCGGGGCGACGAGGGCGCACCTGTACACCGACTCCAACTGCTCGTGGAAGTTCTACGAGCTGCATGGCTTTAAGCGCACGGCCACGCACCGCGCCAACCGCGAAGAGCGCCGTCACGACATGCCGCGCGAAAGCTTCCTCTACGAACTCGACCTAACAGCCTAAACCCGGCAGTTAGGGACGTTCCCTTTGTGCCGGCACCCCGGGACACTCCTTGGCAGCAGCCACACCTAGTCGCTGGGGACAGTCTTCGTAGGTAGCGCATAAAAAGGGGATGGGCTTCCCCCGACGGCTGTCGAGAAAAGCCCATCCCATAATTTACGACCGTTAGAACGTTCCGCCGCCGCCTCCGCCGACGCCGCCGCCTCCGCCGCCCGAGAAGCCGCCGCCACCGCCGCCGCTCGAGCTATCGGAACTCGAAGCCAGCTCACGGATGCTCTCGTGATACACGTCATCGAACGAATCGAGCGGGGACTGGTTTCCGTAGTGATGGTAGTACCACCAGTAGCAGGGGTAATTGTCGTAGAAACCGTCGGCTTCGCGCACCTCGGGAGGAACAGCCTCGGCAAGCTGACGCAGAACTTCCTTCGAAACGCCCAGCGCCGCACCCATCACCAGAAGCTTATTCCACAGAACCAGATCGCCGGGGACGGCTTCCTTTAGACGCGTGAAATCCTCGAGCCAATGCTTAAGCGCCTTGCAGCGAGCCGCCACCTCGGCGCCCTCCGGCGTAAAGCGGCGGAACGTAAGGCCCACGCCAATACCCACCAGCACAATCGGCACCGAGATAACCGCGGCGACAATGTTCGCCTGCGCGCCGTCGGTAAAGAAGATGGATCCCGCGGGAACACAGGCGATCAGAATACCGAGAACCAGGCAAAACACCATTGCGACAATGCCGTCCGAGGCAACGTACTCGCTATCGGCCAGCTTGCCCTTAACGGTGTTCTGATAGTCCTCGAGCTTGTCGCCCACGGGCGTAGCGTGCTGCTTGACGTAGTGCTGCAGCTCGTCGAACGTGCGCGAGCGATCGCCGTTCTCGTCGGGCTTAGCACCGGCAAAGAAGACCTTGAGCACCATGCGGTCAATGCCCTTGGCCGACTTCCAGCCCGCATCACTCACCGTCACGCGATACGTCTGCTCTTCTTTTTCACGCCCCAACAGACCCTTCTTGGCCTTGGTCACGGTCGCCTGCTCCAGCTTGATCACACGGTCGTCGGTGAGCTTCATGAGCGTGGCGATATATGCCTGATCGGGCACCTCGTTCCAGCTCATGAGGGCCGAAAGCACGGCGGGATGGTCGTCCGAAGGCACATCGCGGAAATATTCGTCCTGGAAAAGCGGTTTGGGCTTGCGGCGGCGCAGCTTGAGCACAACGATTGTGCCGGTAAAGGCCGCCGCCGCGACAACACTTAGTACGGCAAGTACATTGGCAATCATGCGAGCGTGAGCGCGGCGGGCGTTAGCTTCGTCGGCCCATTCCTTCTCTTCGCTCAGGATCGTTGACATGCGCTCTTCGCCCGAGGCGGCAAGCTGCGGCACCCAGTCGCTGGGGAAGGCGATGCGTGCCTCGGCGAATTCGCCCTGATGCACGCAGGGAATGGTATAGGTGACCATGGGTTCATCCGCATCGAGCGATACGTCGCCCGTCAGCGGGCCGTGCCCCCATGCGCGGAAGTTATCGCCCTTGACGGCCGCCGTCCCGGCAGCGGCGTTTGCGAAGTAGACTTCCATCTCGACATCGTCGGAGTCCGCAGACCAGCCGTCGCCCACGAATTTCCAATAGAGCTCGGCGGTATCGGCCCAGTTCATGACCGCACCGGTCATGGTGTAGCTCACGTAATAGATCGCGCTATCGCCGCTCTCGTGGGGGCTGAACACCTTGATTCTCACGCCATCGTCGGACTGTTCCACCGTGTAAACGCCGTCGTCGCCTTTGTTTGCGCTGTCGACCTTGTTAAACGCGGTGTCGTCTTCCTCAACGCTCAGCACATCGACGGTCGCCGTGCCGCCCTGCTGGTCGGTGCCCGTATTGATCTCCCAAAACACGCCGTTGATGTCGTCATCGAAATCAAACTGGCGTCCCTCGACAACGGTCAGCGAGCCGTCGGCCTCGACCGTGGCACCGATATAGGTTTGGGTCATGGAGTAGCCGTCGGCGTGCGCGGCGACAGGCAGCAGCAACAACGCAAGCGCGACGAGCACGCAGACGGAAGCGAATCGCGCAAACAGGCAGCGCTGCCGACAAGTATTGGCAACGGGGGCGTTCATAGGCACATCCTTTGTCTGTAAAACCAACATCGCCATTGTCCCACGTTTGCGGGCACACATGACGAATATCTGGGCCAACGGAACGTCAAATGGGACAAAAGTCCCACCCGAGTCTGGCACTTAGGGACGTTCCTAATGATCTATTGGGGACGGAGGAAAACGGATCATTGGGTTGAACCGACGGACAGCAACAAATTTGTCGTTCGGGACGTTCTTTGGCCGAGTCCCGCGCCAACGATAGATACCACTTCACAGCTCCGTCACAGGTGTAGCGGCTTTGTGTGGGCGCGGCATGCGCTGATTGAGCCGTCAGTCGAGGGGCATAAACCAATTGAGCGAAAACGGTTGCCCCTTTCCCGTTCGCTCGAGGATCATGTCCCCCTTTTCCGCGGAAACCCCGGCAGTTGCGAAGAGCTGCCGGGGTTTCTGTTGTCTAAGGTGCCAAGTTGATAGACAGGAATCAAAGCACCGAGCCTGCGGCCCACCATACGCAATGCGGGGCCTCGACAACTTGCGGACCACAATGACGCCTCCCCATCGCGCCCCGCGCTATACTCGTCCGCATGGATATCAACGTACGCAACATAGCAACGCCCGCCGCGGACGCGCCAACGACTACTCCCTCTCCCGCACCTGTCGTGGGTCGCTTTGCCCCGTCGCCCTCGGGCCGCATGCACCTGGGCAACGTGTTCAGCTGCCTGTGCTCGTGGCTTTCGGTCCGCAGCCAGGGCGGCAGCATCGTGTTGCGCATCGAGGACCTGGACGATCGCTGTAAGCGCCCGGAACTTGCCGCTCAATTGATTGACGATCTGGCCTGGCTAGGGCTTGAGTGGGACGAAGGCCCCTACTACCAGCACGATCGCCTGGATCTGTACGAGAGCGCCTTGCGCCAGCTGCAAGACGCCGGCCTCACCTACCCCTGCTTTTGTACACGCGCCGAGCTCCACGCCGCGAGCGCGCCCCATGCGAGCGATGGGACCCCCGTGTAC
>CABUGR010000140.1 GCA_902491135.1 uncultured Collinsella sp.
GAGCAGCCGCATAAGCAGCGGCACCGTCGCGCTCGGCCGCCATGGCGCTCTTGACGATGCGACCACCCGCAGCCTCCTGCCACTGATCGAAGACCTCCTCGGAGGGGTCGATCAGATAAGCGGGGTTCTGCGCGCCCACGTGCTTCATGGTAAAGAAGGGGCCCTCCAGGTAGATGCCCTGAATGCGAGCACCGCAGAAGTCGGGGCCGCGACCCTCGTCCGCCTGAGCGATGGCGGCGCAGGCGTCCTTGATCTGCTCGACGCCATCGGTGAACGTCGTGGGCAGCCAGCTGGTGGTGCCGCGACGGGCGAGCTCGGTCGAGCTGATATCGATGCCCTCGGGATCGTTATCGGTAGTTGAGTGGTTGTAGAAGCCATGGATGTGAGTATCGACCATACCCGGTGCGATCCACGATCCCGTGTAGTCCTTAATCTCGCAAGAGGGCTCGTCGGCCTGCCAGGCGCCAAAGACGCCATCCTTGACCATAAGATAGCCGCCCAGTTGCGGGCCTGCCGGCAAGAAGAACTTGTCAGCCTTAATTGCGTACGTGCTCATATGCACTCCTTGCTTCTAAAGCAGTTGACTGTAGTGATGCTTATACCCAGCTCACGTAAAACAAAAAGCGCCCGCCCGCCGTTATGAGCGGACGGGCGCCCTTACAGGGGGACGCGATTAAGCGGTGAAGGGGTGAATCGTCACGCCCTTAACCACGCGGTTGACCGTGCCGGTGGGGCTCGGCGTATCGGGCGTGTTGCCCACGCGCACGGAGTTGAGCAGGCTGATAGCCTGGGCAAACATCACGAACGGCAGAGCAAGGTAGCCCTCGGGAAGTGCCTCGTAGCCCTTAAAGGTGAAGGACTCACCCTCATAGACGGTGGCACCTTCCTGCTGAACGGCGATGGTGTGCTGAGCGATCTCGTCGCCACCGATCTCGTTGAGGATGTCGATGTCGTACTGACGGGTGTAGGCGTCGTTATTGACGAACACGAAGACGAGCGTCTTATCGTCGACGAAGGACTTAGGTCCGTGACGATAGCCCATGGAGGTGTCGTAGGAAGTAGCGACCAGACCGTGAGCGAGCTCAAGGATCTTGAGCTGGCTCTCCTGGGCAAGGCCACCGAAGGAGCCAGAACCCAAGTAGGTCACGCGGTTGAAGTCGCCAGCCAGGTAATCGGCGATCTCGGGCTCACGGGAGATGACCTCCTCGCCCATCTTGGCAATCGTCTCGACCCACTCGGCCTTCTGCTCGTCAGAGGCAGTGTCGAAAATAAGGGTGGAGAGCAGGGTCATGCAGGAATAAGAACCGGTCATGGCGAAGCCCTTGTCGTTGGCGCGCGGAATGAGCAGCGTCAGCGCGTTGGGATCATCGGCAGACTCGACGGCGAGCTTGCCCTCGGGAGCGCAAGTGATGTTGAGGAACTTGACGTTGTGGACGAGCTCCTTGGCAACGGCAACGGCGGCAAGGCTCTCGGGGCTGTTGCCAGAGCGGGCAAAGGAAACCACGAGCGTGGGATCCTCGGCGCGCAGGAAGTCGCGCGGGGCGCTCACGATGTCGGTCGTGGCGATGGGCTTAAAGTCGTAGAGATCAGTGTTGCCAGCGTGACGCAGGTACGGGGCGCAGGTATCGCCAACGTAGTCGGACGTACCGGCACCGGTGAAGACAACGGACAGACGACCCTCGCCCATAGCGCGAGCCTCGGCCAGGAAGGCCTCGATGGCCTCCTTGTTCTCGCGATAGATGTTGAGCGTATCACGCCAAAGCTCGGGCTGCTGAGCAATCTCGGCCGTGGTGATCTGGGCGCCGAGCTCGGTGAGCTCCTCGACACTCTTCTCGAACATTTTTAATACCTCTCTCTAGAAGTAATCCTCTGACGTGCAATTATACACTTCGGTTGGTTATCTGGTAGTAACCAGTTAAATGCAAAGAATCACCATATGGAAACGATGCGAGCACTAGTTACTGCGCTGGTGGTAAACCTTGTATTTAAACTGATCGGCACGAGCAACCGAGAGTGTGTACTCCACTACCTCGTTTGACTCGTTATACGTAGTCCTGACCAAATCGAGCACAGGCGAGCCCTCGACAATTCCCAAAAGGTGGGCATCGGTGGGACGGGCTATGCTCGCATAGAACTCCTCTTCGGCCACGCGAATCTTTTGCTGAAAGTCCTGCTCAATCACATCGTAAAGCGGCTTACGCTCCAGCAGCGGTCGCTTTAGGGACAGAAATTGACGAACCGGTAGATAGCTGCGTTCGACCATCATGGGCATGTTGTCGGCAGAACGAAGGCGCTTGAGCTTAAAAATGCGATCACCGATGCGCAATCCCATATGCTCGGCCAGATTCTTATCGGCCTCAATCTCGCAAAACTCGAGAATCGTGGTCTCGGGTTCTCGACCCATCGCGCGCATCTGCTCGGTAAAGCTGTAGGACTGCATAAGATTGGTTGCTTTTGCCGAACGGTCGGTCACAAAGGTACCGCGACCGTGCTGCCGAACCACCAGTCCTAAACGCTCCAGTTCCTGCAGAGCCAGGCGTACCGTAGTGCGCGAGAGACCATAGCGCTCCGAAAGTTCGCGCTCGGAAGGAATCATGTCACCGGCGCGATATTCATGGTCAATCTTTTCGGTCAGAATATCGACCAGCTGATCGTACAGCGGTTGCTTACGCGCTCCGATCGCCATCCTATCCTCCCTTTTGCTCGAATTCGGCTAACTACCTAGGGTGTTATGCATTATCTGTCTGCCACACCCGAATCATTAAGAAAACAAAAGCCGCGCGCTCTTTCGAGCACGCGGCTTTTAACATACACATGGCTTAAGGGGTCGGGGTGTGAGCCGCGTAGGGACACACCCCTCAAGCTAGAGCCTTACCAGATGCTCGGCCAGAGACCAAGCGGGCCAGCGCCCAGGATGCCAAGGACGAAGAGCAGGAGAATGCCCTTGGTCGGGGTCCAGCTGTGCTTAGCGAACATGTAGTAAAGCAGCAGCGTAAGCATAAGCGGGACGAGCTTCGGGACGATGGTGTTGAGGGTGTCGGCAACAGAGAAGTTGACCGGATCCTCGGTAACGGTGCCGTAGGTCACGGACTCCATGCCGTTACCCAGATCGGTGACGCCGCACTCGACAGCGTTGCCGTCGGCATCGGAAGCGGTAAGGGCGTTGCCGTCCTTATCGGTCATGGCGATGGTACCGGCCTCAGCGGTCTCGGTATCGATGCCCTCCATACCGGTGAAGTTCTCGGCCTCCTTCTCGGAGACGATCACGGTAGTAGCGGAGAGACCACGGGTGGTGCCGTTGGGGATCTGGAGGTTGATCTGGGTGCCACCCATGGTGACGACCAGGCAACCGACGACGAAGACGCCCATGATGGAAGCGGCACGCGTGAAGGCCTGCATGTTGGCGGTCAGAGCGTCAATAGCGCTGGTGCCAAGCTTGTAGGACCAGTTCATGAGCCAGAAGCGCAGAGCGAACTGGACGACGTTGAAGATCACCAGGAAGATGATCGGTGCAGCGGCGTTGCCGTTGATGGCCATGTTGGAGGTGATGCCGGCCGTGATAGGCACGAGCGTCAGCCAGAACAGGGCGTCACCGATACCACCGAGCGGGCCCATTGCGGCGACGCGGACGGCGCGGATCGTGGGGATGTCAACCTTGTTCTGCTCGAGCGAAAGCACGATGCCCATAACAAAGGTGACAAGGAACGGGTGGGTGTTGAAGAACTCCAGGTTGTGGCTCATGGAAGCCGCGAGGTCGTTCTTGTTGGTGTGGATCTTCTCCAGACCGGGGATGATGGAGTAGAGCCAGCCAGCGGCCTGCATGCGCTCGTAGTTGAACGATGCCTGCAGGAAGCAGGAGCGCCAAGCCATCTTGTTGAGGGTCTTCTGGTCGAGCTGCGGAGCAGGAGTGAGATCCTCGTAGTGCTCCGGGATCACATACTCATTAGATGCCATCTTCGAAGTCACCTCCGTCAGAAACAGCTGCACCCTTCAGCTCGGTCTGCTGCTGGAAGTCCCAGAAAGCGATGCCGAAGCCGATGAGAGCGAGGATGAGCAGAGCAGGGGTTGCCAGCGAATCGTTGGCAACGGTGATGAGCGCGAGGCCAAAGCCCATGAGGAAGAAGCCCCACATATCGCGGTTCATCATGACCTTGAGCAGGACGGCGAAGCCGACGAAGCGCATCATGCCGCCTGCAGCGGACAGACCGGTCTGCAGCCAAGTCGGGATGGCGGAAGCGATGGTCTGACCAATGGTAGCGCCAGCGATGAAGAACAGGGTGACGACGACAGCGAAGATCAGGCCGAGCAGAGCCATGGCGAAGTAGTTCAGGCGCTCGATACCCTTGGTGTCGGCGTTGTGAGCCA
>CABUGR010000141.1 GCA_902491135.1 uncultured Collinsella sp.
CTTTTCTTTTATGTAAGCACTGCATGGATTCGAACCTCGGTCGAGGCGCGGGCGTAAAGAAAACGCGGAGCGTTTTTAGCCCGCGGGCGAGCGCGCCGGCAGGCGGGCGAAGCCGGTGCGGATCCGCGAAGCGGATGCGCGGAATCCTATACGCCGCACCATTTGAGATTAAAGCTCCCGGCAACGGGGGCTTTTCTTTTATGTAAGCACTGCATGGATTCGAACCTCGGTCGAGGCGCGGGCGTGAAGCGGACGATTTCCTGTCGACTCGTGTAAGATTCCGAGTAGATGTCGCGACTTATTCGCGACCACTCCTTCTTCAAGCGACCGATCAGGGTGATACTTCGTGGCAGAGCGTCCGACATACAAGCTCAGGTTTCTCGATCCCAAGAAGCGCTTTCCGGCGATACCCGAGCAGCCTGCGGGACGCTCATATGGCGTGGTCTGGAAACTCTTTGGCGAGGATCAGCATGAATCTTGTTATGTCGTCGAGTTCGTTGGCAAAAGTCATGTGTCGCTTTTGGGCTACGTAAGCGTTTCGGGTGAGGTGTACAAGGTGGACCGCCCCGTCAGCGAGGCTCCGCTGCCCAACGATCCCGACATGGAACTGGTCCTTGACGAGTCGGACTCCAGTATTGGTGAGATTATGGTAAGGGAAGCCAACGGTGCAATGCACGCATGTGCGCAAACTGTCGGTTCTCCCGAAGGCCCCATGCGCGAGCGGTCCGACCACGAGACATGGAATTCGATCCGCGCCCTTCCTTACGGCGAGTTCATGGCATCGATGTTCCTGCGCTACGTGATATTTGCCAACTCCGAAAGCGCTATTGCGAACACGGCGGGCGTCGACGGTCTCGATGCGGACATGCAAAACTTTGTCGACAAAATAAAGCTCGTAAAGCTGCCCGAGCCGGTCGAGGTGTTTTTGGGCTTTAACACGGCACCGCTCCCCGATGCTATCGAGACGCTGCTTTACCGCGTTGACCATGCCGAGAATCCGAGTGGTATCGAGCGTTATGCCGCCGCCCTTATGAGCGAGGTCGACTTGCCCCGTTTGCGCACCATTGCCGCCAAGTCAGAAATGAGCCTAGCGCGCATCGACCGGTCAAAGTTGTTCTATCTCAATTTTGATCGTAGCCTGTTGGACCAGGACGAGATTGACATGCTGCTTGCCATCGAGTGCCGTCTCAACCGCCTCTCCGGCATCCTTGAGCGCATCGGGGCCGGATTGGCCCCTGCGGCATCCTCGCCGAGCCTTGAGGGCTGCGCGCTCTTTGATGCGTGGCATATCGCCAAGACGACCAACGATGTTCCCCGACTGCTCGATACGGCCTCGAGCGATAACCCGTGGGGCAAACCGGGTACGGTGGCTTGCCAGCCGGGCGGTGAGTGGGATGTGCGTACCCGCTTCGCGCGTATTGTCGAGGCGCTCAACGTGGTCACGCGGCTCGACTATACCTATCGAGTAAACGTTGCCGAGGGGATTATGCTCGTTCGGTTTGGGCAGTCTGTCGTTGATGCCATGCCGCAACGTGAATACGACGCTCAAGATGACGCCTGGCGCGAGCTGGACGAGGACACGCGCGCGATCTGGGCCGCGGAGCACGATGCGCGCGTGGCACTCACGCTTGCGGCAGCGTGTTTTGCCGCGGGCACCTGCATCACGCGCTGCTATGTGCAGATTGCTGCTCCCGACAGTGAGCAGGGCGAGCGCGTTGTTGCAACGTATTTCTTTGGGCGCGCGGCCTATCTGGCCGATTGCGTGCCTGTCGCCAAGGATCTTGAGAGCATGGACATGGACGATATGCCGTGCAAGCGTGTGCTTGAGGCGTATGAGTCAACCGCTCCGGAGACGATTGAGCCTGCGGAGGTTCATGCTCGTCCGCGTGATGACCATCGCACGCTGCCGCCGGCGCTGCGCGATCTGCTACTTGCCGATACGGCTGACGAGTTGGAGGTCATGGAAGAGGACGACGACCCATACGTGGCCCGTGTTGTTGAATTGCGCGAGCGGGCAAAAGTCGACCGTACAGGTGCTTTTGAAGGCTTTTCCCGTCTTGTCGAGGAGTTGGAGGCTAAGTGCGCCGTCGCCGAGCTTTTGGCGACAGGTCCGGTTCAAACGCAGTTTTGCGATAACCAGCTGGTGCGCATGGTGCTACCGGTGTTGGAAGAAGACGACTCTGTGCGGATCCTTCGTGCGCCCGATGCGCTGTACTTTGCCCAGCACGAGATTTGCAGCTTTTACGCCGAGCAAGAGGACTTTGAACGAGCACTGCCCGAGGTGCGCCATCTTTACGATCTGGCGCGCTCGTCCATGCAATCGCACTTTGCGCTCATCAACGTGCTTGCGCGTCTGGAGCGCTTTGACGAGATTATCGAGGTGGCGCGCCACGGCCTACGTATTGCCAGCGATCGTTCTGCAATTGGCTACCTGTTCTACCGCTTGGCGTTTGCCTATTGGAATTGCGATCAGCTCGACCTGGCGCTGGCTTGTTACCGTCTAGTGCCGCGCGGTGAGGAATCGGGCAGCAGCGCGCTGGAAGAAATGCAGGGCCTCATGAACGAGATGGGCGTCAGCGAGCCGCCGACGTTCGAGGAAGCGGTCGAGACCATCCGCACGGCTGGACTCGAGCTGCCGCCGGTGCCCGCCGTGACCAATCAACTCGCGGATGCCGCCGTGCAACTCGTCGACAACGGCTTCTTTTTCCTGGCGCGCGGCTGCATCTATCAAATGTGGCGCACCATGGGCAACGATGAGCTCGGCTCCCTCAACCGCTCGCTGGGGTAGGGGCGGTATAGAGGGGCCGCACCGCGCTATTTGTATCGGCGCGGGCGGGAGGACCCGACAGAATCGGTAAGGCATAAAGCCGCCGAGCCTGCTAAAACTGTTAAACTCTGCTAAAGTTGCTAAACTTTGTTAAAGTTGTTAAAACTGGCAGAGGAGGTCGAATGTCAAAAGCTATTAATCCCTTTAAGCCAACAGCGGGCATGAATCCACCTGAGCTTATCGGACGCGACGCTGTTTTGGATGACTTTGCCGAGGCTCTTGAGAATGGCCCTGGTGCCCCCGATCGACTCATGCGCATCTCGGGTGTCCGAGGCACGGGTAAAACGGTGCTCCTCAACGCATTGGGCGATCTTGCGCGCAAAAAAGGATTCGAGGTTGTCGACGTCGCCTCAAATGCCGGTTTTTGCGACAGAATTCTCGAGGCTCTGCAGCGAAATGTTCGTCTTGCATCAATGTCGATTTCCCCATCAATTTTAGGAGTCAGCCTTGGCTCCGTGGAGCTGTCGAAGTCAGCCTCTCATCTGGGCGAGGCGATGTACGGTGCCGCGAAGCGAGGTGGTTTGCTCATCACACTCGATGAGATTCAGGACGCCTCAACTGAGGAAATGCGCGAGCTAGGCAATGAGATGCAGCTCTTGATCCGCCAAGGAGCGAATGTCGCTTTCGCTTTCGCCGGGCTGCCGACATCGGTAGATGGCGTGGTGGTGGATGATACGTTGACGTTCCTTCAGCGAGCCAAACATGTTGAACTTACTCGGCTTTCCGATTTTGAAGTCGGCGGATCGTTTGAGGATACGATGAGACGAGCGGGCAAGGAGCTCGACAAAGGTGCCGCTGAGCTATTAACAAAAGCTTCGGCAGGCTATCCCTTTATGGTCCAGCTGGTCGGATATTACGCTTGGCAGGTTGCTGCGCGCAGTGGGGCGGAGAGCGTGAGCGAAGAGGCGGCTCGTAAGGGTATCCAGGCGGCTCTTGATAGCTTTAATGCTATGGTGATTGCCCCAGCGCTGCGCAGGGTGTCGGAACGGCAGTTTCAGTATCTCGCGGCGATGGCTCAATGCGAGGGCGTCGATATCGCCAACGGCGATATCGCCAAGAAGATGGGTTTGTCGGCGAACAAAGTTGGGTCATATCGCAAGCGTCTGATCGATGCGGGGTTGATTGAGCCCGCGGGCTATGGCTGTGTTTCGTTTGCAATTCCGTACATGCGCGATTATCTGTTGGAGACCGTTCGAGAGGACTAATAAAGAATGGGCTGTCCGCGCTGTCGCTGGGGCCGTCCTTGTATCTTTGTCTCAACCTGTAACATCTGGAGGGGATTACGGCCTGCAGATGTTACAGGTTGAGATGATTGACTGAGACGTTTACTGGTAAAAGAGAGGTAAAAGAGGAAACGCCTCAAAATTCCCCTTGCCCAACTTCGGCTGTTTGGTTACTATAGAACGGCTGTTACGGAGAGCTGACCGAGAGGCCGAAGGTGCTCGCCTGCTAAGCGAGTATGCCCCAAAAGGGCATCTGGGGTTCGAATCCCCAGCTCTCCGCCAGTATGACTTTGAAGAAGGGTCCCATT
>CABUGR010000142.1 GCA_902491135.1 uncultured Collinsella sp.
TAGCTGCCAACAGCACCTCGTCGATATCGAACGGCACGCCCGAACGCCCCGTGTGACCCAGCATGAACACCTTGGGGTGCTCCAGGGCATTGATATACATCTCGGTCGTCTGGGCCAGCGTCGCGCCTTCAGCAATCTGCGGATTATGCACGCTCGCAACCAAATAATCCAAATTTCGCGTAACCAAATCGAACAGCGAATGCTGACGGCTGTACGAATCACCGGCAATATCGAGCGTGACAGGAGTGTCCTCGCCAAACAGGCTTCCGTCCAGCGAAACGATATCGGCCTCGGCACCACGCAGCACCAGCACGCCGCTCCAAATGCGCGGCCAGATATCCTGGTTGATAAAGAATTGGTAACTGCGCAGGTCATTGGGGCAAGCCGTAACCATAGAGCTCAGATGGTCGGCAGATCCGAGCACCTGCAGGCCACGCTCTGCCGCCCAGTACACATTCTCCTCAATGGTCGAATATGCATGCGCAGAGAATATCGTATGGGTATGAATGTCACAAGAAAGCAGGTAGGGCATCAGGTCTCCTTATCTGGCACGGCCGTCGCTTATATTCATTGTACGCATAGCCTTCGATAGTCGTAAAACCACTCCATCCCAAAGACACAACGTCCATGACAACGGGGTCTGGCTTAACACCAAACCCCGTTTCACGTAAAACATTGTAGGCAGAGCGCTTTACTTTTAACGATACTCGTCCGCCAACTGTTTCCAAGCGGGTAGCGAATTGATAATCGTTTCGTAACTCACGCAATAGCCCAGGCGGAACCAACCCGGCATACCAAAGCTGTCCGAGGGAACCGCAAGCAACTCATACTTCTTTGCACGCTCGCAAAACGCATTCGCATCGGGTTCCAGCGCCTTCACCCACAGGTAGAATGCACCATCCGGCTCAACATAGGTGTAGCCGTACTCCGCTAGTGCGTCGGTAAGCGCGGTGCGGTTGCGCGCATAGGCCTCGACATCGCTCGGCTCATCGATGCAATCGATGATTACGCGCTGGAAGAGCGCCGGTGCGCATACAAAACCTAGCGTACGGGCAGCACCCGCAACAGCCGGCATCAGACGGGCAGCCTGCGGATTGGTGTTGGGAACCAAGATCCACCCCACGCGCTCGCCAGGTAGCGATAGCGACTTAGAATACGAGTAGCACACCACGGTGTTCTCGTAGATCGAGGGCACCCAAGGCACCTCGGCACCGTACACAATCTCGCGGTACGGCTCATCCGAGATGAGCATAATCGGATTCTCGGGATCGCGCTGAGCGTTGGCCTCGCGCAGAACATTGGCCAGTCGCGTCAGCGTGTCGCATGTATATACGGCACCGGTCGGATTGTTGGGAGAGTCAATGATGACGGCCGCCGTCTTATCGCTGATCGCCTTGAGCACGTTGTCCACGCTCAGCTGGAACGTATCTTCATCGGCGAGCGCCTCAACACACGTACAGCCGGCCTTCTCAATCCAAACGCGATACTCCGGAAAGTACGGGGCGATAACAATAACCTCGTCGCCCGGGTTCGTAACGGCGTTGAGCGTGCAGGTGAGCGAAGCCGCGGCACCCACCGTCATAAATACGTCTTTGCCCTCATAGCTCGTGCCAAAGCGGCGGTTGAGCGATTCGGCCACAGCGGCACGACATTGCGGCAGGCCCGGTGCGGGCGTGTAGCCGTGCAGCTGGTCGCTCGGCAGCTCCAGGGCCTTCTTAATCGACTCAGCCACAGCAGCGGGCGCCGGAACGCTCGGATTGCCCAGCGAAAAATCGAATACGTTTTCCGCACCGATCTGCGCCTTGCGCTCAAGGCCATAGCTAAAAATCTCACGGATGATGGAGCTTTCCGCGCCGCGAGCATACATAGTTTCGTTGATCATCTGTTCCCCTTTCGCATAGGCGCTATTGTACGCTTTAGCCGAGCAAAGTGCCGCAGCAATGTTGATTGGGGACAGACTTAAATGCGTGAAAACGCTCATTTAAGTCTGTCCCCAATCAACAGACGGTCCCATATCGCTCAAAAGAAAAAGCCTCCGCAGGTTTCCCCGCGGAGGCTTTCGCCACAAAGACTATTTGTCGGCGTCGGCGTCGGCATCGACGACGGCATGGTCATCGCCAGCATCATCGGATGCGACTTCGGCATCCTCCTGCATGGCCGCCTGCGCAAAGGCCGCGGCATCAGCCGCCAGCTCTTCCTCGCTCATACGGGGCGTGCGCTTCTTGGTCGGCATGCCGGCCGCCTTGGCATTGCGCTCCTCCTTGGCCGCCAGGATATCGCCCTCGCGCTCAAGGTAGGCGTCCCACTCGTTGTCGAGCAGGGCGTTCACGGCGTCACCCTCGACGGTCTCGCGCTCGAGCAGCACCTTGGCCATCAGGTCGAGCTGATCGCGACGGGCATCCAGGATCTCGACCGCACGACGATGGGCCTCACGCATAATGCGCTGGACCTCAATGTCGATGCGACGCGCCGTCTCCTCAGAGTAGTCCTGATGATCGGCATAGTCGCGGCCCAGGAATACCTGATGCTGCGCCTCACCAAACACCTGCGTTCCAAGCTCCTCGCTCATGCCCAGGCGCGTGACCATCTCGCGCGCCATCTTGGTCGCGCGCTCCAGATCGTTGCTCGCGCCCGACGTGATGTCGTCGCACATGAGTTCCTCGGCAACGCGGCCACCCAAGAACACGGCGAGCTCGTCGAGCATCTCGTTCTTGGTCTTGAGGAAGTGGTCCTCCTGCGGAAGCTGCAGCGTGTAACCCAAAGCCTGGCCGCGGCTGACGATCGAGATCTTGTGGACCGGATCGGAGTGCTCCAGGATGTGACCCACCAGGGCGTGACCGCTCTCGTGGTAGGCAATCGTGGTGCGCTCGGCCTCGGTCATCACGCGACCCTTGCGCTGCGGTCCGGCAATCACGCGCTCCATCGATTCCTCGACCTCGTCCATCGAGATCACGGAACGATGGCGGCGGGCAGCCAACAGCGCAGACTCGTTGAGCAGATTTGCCAGATCGGCACCAGTGAAGCCAACGGTCATCTGGGCGAGCTTCTCAAACTTAACGTCCTCGTCCATCGGCTTGTTCTCGGCATGCACGCGCAAGATCTGCTCGCGGCCCTTCACATCCGGACGGTCGACCGTAACCTGACGGTCAAAACGACCGGGACGCAGCAGCGCCGGATCCAGAATGTCGGGGCGGTTGGTGGCGGCGATCAGGATGACCGACTCGCTTTCCTCAAAGCCGTCCATCTCGACCAGCAGCTGGTTGAGCGTCTGCTCGCGCTCGTCGTGACCGCCGCCCAAGCCAGCTCCGCGCTGACGTCCCACGGCATCGATCTCATCGATGAAGATGATCGACGGGGCCTGGGACTTGGCCTCCTTAAAGAGGTCACGCACACGGCTGGCGCCGACACCTACGAACATCTCGACAAAGTCGGAACCCGAGATGCTAAAGAACGGCACGCCCGCCTCGCCGGCAACGGCCTTGGCCAGCAGCGTTTTACCGGTGCCCGGAGGGCCAACCAGCAACACGCCACGCGGGATCTTGGCGCCCAGCTTGCGATAGCGATCCGGATCGCTCAAAAAGTCACGGATCTCCTCGAGCTCCTCGACTGCCTCGTCCACTCCGGCAACGTCTTCAAACTTGACCTTGGGGCGTGTGGCCTCGTTGGTCTTGGCGTTGGTCTTGCCAAACTGCATGTTCCTGTTGTTGGCGCCCATCATCTGGCGCATAAAGTAGAACATGATGGCGATAAGGGCGATCGTCGGAAGCACACTCATCGCCAAGTCGCCCCAAAAATCGGGATCGTTGGTGTTGACGATGTACTTGGTATCGGGGTGCTCCGCCATGAGCTCGGCAAGCGAATCGGAGCCGACATAGGTCGAAGAGAAGCTCTTGAGCTCGCTCGTATCGCCCTTGTCCTTTTTTGTCTTCCAGTAATGACCCGTCACGCTTCCGTCTTGAACCGTATAGGTCAGATCTTCGACGCAATCCTGCTTGATGGCGCTGACCATCTCGCTCGTCGCGAGCTTAACGGTATTGCTGGAGCTGGCAAAGCCGGAACCCATATTAAAGAAGGCATAGCCCAGAAGCGCGCAAGCCAAAAGAAAATACAGCCAGCCCGTACGCGTGGGCTTCTTGCCTCCGGGCATCCCCGGGATCTTTGGGTCCCGGGGAGTCTGGGAATTGTTGTCGTTACGGTCGTCGGGCATCTTACGAATAAACCTCCGGTTTCAAAATGCCCAGATACGGAAGGTTGCGATAGCGCTCGGCATAGTCGAGGCCGTAGCCCACCACAAAGGCATCGGGGCAATGGGTTCCAACATACTTGGGCGTGATGGCCGAGACGCGGTCCTCAACGT
>CABUGR010000143.1 GCA_902491135.1 uncultured Collinsella sp.
GGCGCCTTATAGGGGGTTTTAGTTGGTAGCCATCTTTTTTGCTGCAGACTCTACGTAGTTGGCCATGTCGGCTACGTCGCAGACGTCTTCGAAGCGGACGGGTTTGGACTCGAGCTCGGCGAGTTGGGCCGGGGCGACCGTATTGGTTGTCTGCTCGAGCACGCGCATGGCCTCAAAGTCGTCCTCGGGAACGTCGAGCCCCAGGGCGTCGCAGCAGGCGCGCGGGAACTTGTAGGGGCTGGCGGTCGAAAGCAGCACGCGGGCCTTGGCGCCCTCGGCGGGGGCGGCCTTTTCAAAGACGTGATAGCCGCAAGCGGTGTGCGGGTCGATCACGTAGCCGTTCGCGTCCCAGCAGTTCTTGATAGCAGCGCGGACCTCGTCCTCGCTGGCCCAGCCGCAGCCAAACACACTCTGGATCTTGGCCAGCAGCTCGGCGGGCACCTCATAGCGACCAGTCTGTGCCAGCTGCTCCATAAGGCCGGCAACGAGTTCGCAGTCGCCATCGGACAGGAAATAAAGCATACGCTCCAGGTTGGAGCTAATAAGGATGTCCATCGACGGCGAGATGGTCGTGAAGAACGGGCGGTTGCGGTCGTAAACGCCGGTGGTCAGGAAGTCAGCGAGCACGTTGTTCTTGTCGCTGGCCACGACGAGTTTGGCGACGGGCAGACCCATGCGCTTGGCATAGTAGCCGGCCAGGATATCGCCAAAGTTGCCGGTCGGCACGCAGAACTCCACGGCATCGCCGGCCTCGATGGCGCCGGCGCGCAGCAGCTGCGCATAGGCGGCAAAGTAGTAGACGACCTGCGGTACCAGGCGGCCAACGTTGATGGAGTTGGCGCTCGAAAGCACCGTGCCAGCGGCCTCCAGGCGCTCGGCAAGCTCCTTGTCGGCAAAGATGCGCTTGACGGCGCTCTGGGCGTCGTCAAAGTTGCCGCGGATGCCGCAGACGGCGACGTTGTCGCCCTCCTGCGTGGACATCTGCAGGTTCTGGACGCGGCTGACCTTGCCCTCGGGATAAAAGACGGTGATGCCCGTGCCCGGAGCGTCGGCAAAACCGGCGAGCGCGGCCTTGCCCGTGTCGCCCGATGTGGCGGTGACGATCATGATGCGCTCGGCGCCGCCGTCCTTGGCGGAAGTGCGGGCCATCAAGCGGGGGAGCATCTGCAGAGCGACGTCCTTGAAGGCGCTTGTGGGGCCGCCAAAGAGCTCCATCACATAGGTCTGGGGGGAGTCAGCGCCCGGCGCAGCGTCGAGTTTGACGAGCGGCGTAACCTCTTCACTCGCAAACGTGCCGCGGTATGCCTCGTCGACACACGCCGAAATTTCTTCGGCCGTGTAATCATTCAGTAACATTCCCAACACATCTTGAGCGATTTCAAAGTACGATTTATCTGCAAGCGAGCTGATATCGACCTGCTGAGTGCCAAGCTCGTCCGAGACAAACAAACCCCCGTCGGGAGCGATGCCGGTGCGGATTGCCACCTTACTTGAGCACGATAAAGTGCGTCCTCGTGTACTATGATAAGTTCCCATATAACACTGCTCCTCGGATGCCTTGGTCCCAATCGGTGAACCCATGGTATCAGAGCGCGCAAAATAGGTTCGCAGAGGCTTTTTAGAAAGGTAACCTCCAGTCCATGATTAAGATTGCCAAGTTTGGCGGCTCGTCGGTCGCCGACGCCGAACACTTCAAGAAGATCAAGGCCATTGTCGACGCCGACCCGGCCCGCCGTTTTGTGGTGGTTTCTGCCTGCGGCCGCCGTTTTAAGGGCGACACCAAGGTGACCGACCTGCTCTACCTGGTTAACGCGCACGTCAAGTACCACGTGTCGTGCGAGGAACTGCTCGAGGACATCGGCCAGCGCTATTTTGATATCGCTGACGAGCTGGAGCTCACCTATCCCATCCGCGAGGAGTTCGCGGCCTTTGCCGAGCGCGCCCGCTCGGGCGGCTACTCCACCGAGGAGCTTGTGAGCCGTGGCGAGTACTTTACCGCCCGCCTGATGGCCGAGTACCTGGGCTTACCGTTCCTGGACGCCGCGACGGTTGTGGCGTTCCATCACGACGGTACGCTCAGCATGAATCGCACCTCCGAGCTGGTGCAGGAGTACGGTCAGCAGGGCGGCTTTGTTATGCCCGGTTTCTACGGCGCGACGCGTGAGGGCCAGATCAAGCTGCTCGACCGTGGCGGCGGCGATATTTCCGGTTCGATTCTGGCCAAGTGCCTGGGCGCCGACCTGTACGAGAACTGGACCGACGTTTCGGGCTTCTATTCTGCCGATCCGCGTATTGTTCCCGAGGCTCAACCCATTGCGCGTGTTACCTATGAGGAGCTGCGAGAGCTTTCGTACATGGGCGCGAGCGTCCTGCACGAGGAGGCCGTGTTCCCCGTGCGCGAGGCGGGTATTCCGCTGGTCATCAAGAACACCAATGCGCCGCAGGACCCCGGCACCATCATTAGCGAGACGGCTGACGAGGGCGAGGCGGAGCCCATCATTACCGGCGTGACCGGCAAGCGCGGCTTTGTCGCCATCAACGTTGCCCGCGACCGCACCAAGCCCCGTGTTGGCTTTATGCGCCGCGCGCTTTCGGTGTTCGAACGCTATGACGTTTCCGTCGAGCACATGCCCACCGGTGTCGACCGCTTTGGCGCCGTGGTGCAGGAGCAGGACGTTCACGATTCACTGTACTCGCTCGTGGGCGACATTCAGCAGGAGGTCGAGCCGCTCGAGATCGAGGTTGTCGAGGGCTTGGCGCTTATCGCGACCGTTGGCCGCAACCTGCGCGGTCGTGCCGGCATCTCTGGCCACCTGTTTGGCATGCTTGGCCAGGCGGGCGTGAGCGTGCGTATGATTTCACAGAGCTGTGACGAGATCAACATCATCATTGGCGTGGAGGAGAAGGACTTTGATCTGGCGATTCAGACCATCTACCGTGCTTTCTCCGACGAGAACGGTATCGTGAAGGTCTCCGACCTGGAGGCTCCCGCGCCGGTCGATCCCGCTCTGGACGCGCTCCGCAAGTAGCTGCCATCCCGGTGCATTTTTGGGACATGTCTCATAAATCTACGGTGGGGCGTTTCATTTCGGTTTCGTTTCGACGGGGCGGGTTTCGTGTCCGCCCCGTTCTTGTATACACTGGCAACAATATTCGGCCTGCTTGGCGTGCGGGCGATAGCCACAACCTTTAAAGGGGGAAGCATGAAACAGTACACGGTTGCTATTTTGGGCGCCACGGGAGCCGTGGGCACCCAGATGCTCGAGTGCCTCAACGAGCAGGAGTTTCCGGTCGGTAAGCTCAAGCTGCTAGCGAGCGCGCGCTCTGCAGGCAAGACCGTTGAGTTCCGCGGCGAGCAGGTTGTGATTGAGGAGGCTTGCCCCGAGGCCTTTGAGGGCTGCGACATCGTACTCGGCGCCGCCGGCGACGATATCGCTAAGGAGCTGCTGCCCGAGGCCGTCAAGCGCGGAGCCGTCGTGGTCGACAACAGCCACGCCTTCCGCATGGATCCCGAGGTGCCGCTGGTCGTGCCCGAGATCAATGCCGACGATATCAAATGGCATCACGGCCTTATCGCCAATCCCAACTGCGCGACCATCATCGGCCTGGTTCCCACGTGGCCGCTGCATCAGCTTGCCGGCGTGAAGCGTATGATCGTGTCCACGTATCAGGCAGCTTCGGGCGCTGGCGCGCCCGGTATGGCCGAGCTCGAGGCTCAGCTGGCCGCCCTGGGCCGTGGCGAGGAGATTCCCGAGCCGCGCGCATTTGCCGCCCAGCTGGCGAGCAACCTGATTCCGCAGATTGGCGGCGTCAAGGAGGAGGGCTTTACCTCCGAGGAGATGAAACTGCAGAACGAGGGCCGTAAGATCATGCATCTGCCCGAGCTGCGCGTGAACTGCACCTGCGTGCGCGTGCCTGTGCTGCGCTCGCACTCCGAGAGCATTACGCTCGAGTTTGAGCGCGATATTACGGTTGACGAGGCCCGCGCTGCGCTGGCTGCCGCTCCGGGCGTGAAGCTCGTTGACGACATGGGCGCCGAGGATGCGCACGACCGCTTCCCCATGCCGATGGACACCTCCGACCAGGACCTGATTTGGGTCGGTCGCGTACGCCGCGACATCTCGAACCCCGAGGCCGCGCGTGGCATCACCTTCTGGTGCTGCGGCGACCAAATCCGTAAGGGCGCGGCAACCAACGCCGTCCAGATCGCTAAGCTGCTCTGCGAGTAGCGGTGGACCTGTCCGACGGGGGCCGGGCTTAGCTTTCAGAACGTCCTCGACCATGTGTGGCGCCTTGTCCTGCCCCTTCGGAGCCGCGGACAAGGCGCCACACTGGTCTGCGGAGTGTTCTGAAAGCT
>CABUGR010000144.1 GCA_902491135.1 uncultured Collinsella sp.
CGACTTCGACACGCAAAAACGCTACATCAAGCAGTCGGCACTCTGGTACAAGGAGCTCGCCGACACTATGGCGGACGCGCAGTAGCGCATCGCCTCGCTTTCCCCCGAGAAGGGAGCGGCCCTATGCGATACAAACCCAGCCGCTCCCCTCTCTCCCCCTGGGACCGACCCCGCCTGCACCCGGGCTTTTAGCAAGCGGGAGACCATATAGGTTTTCAACGTCCATGCCATTAAGATTTCATGCAAAGAGGAGTGTGAACTATGGAATCGATCGTTAAGTTCTTGGAGAAAGGTCAGCCGTACTTCGACAAGGTCTCTAAGAACATCTACCTTCAGGCCATTAAAGACGGCTTTTTGGCAGCAATGCCCATCATCCTGTCTTCTTCTGTCTTCCTGCTTATTTCGACCCTGCCGGGCGTTGTCGCCACGGTCGGCGGCTTTACGCTGCCCGACTGGTGGAACGTCGACGTCGTGAACTTCTGCAACAAGGTTTACAACTTCACGATGGGCGTCGTGGGCATCATGGTCGCCGGCACCACCGCAAGCGCGCTGACCGGCTCCAAGAACCGCCGCATGCCTGCTGGCAAGGCCATCAACGCCACGAGCACCATGGTCGCCGCCATGTGCGCTATGCTCATCTTGGCCGTTACCCAGACGAGTGCCAAGATCGACGGCGCCGATGTCTCGGTGTTCTTTACCGACAACATGGGCACCAAGGGCCTGCTGAGCTCCTTTGTCGCCGCATTTGCCACGGTCAACATCTATGCCTTCTGCATTAAGCGAGACATCACCATCAAGCTGCCCAAAGAAGTCCCCGGCGCCATCGCCCAGAACTTCCGCGACATCTTCGCCTTCAGCTTCTCCATCCTGTTTGTCGCCGTCATCGACGTTATCTGCCGCACCTGCTTGGCCGTCCCGTTTGCCAACGTCATCTCCACGCTGGTGAGCCCGCTGTTCGCCGCTGCCGATTCCTACGCCGGCCTCGCCCTCATCTGGTTCATGATCCCGCTGTTCTGGTTCATGGGCATCCACGGCCCCTCGGTCGTTAAGCCTGCCCTCAACGCCGCGCTGTTTGGCAACATCACCACCAACCTCGCCACGCTGCAGGCCGGCGGTCACCCCGCCCTCGCCCTGACCGAAAACTTCGGTAACTACATCGGCGAACTCGGCGGCACCGGCGCCACGTTCATTGTCCCGATCATCTTCCTGCTCTTTATGCGCTCCAAGCAGCTCAAGGCCGTCGGCAAAGCCTCTGTCGTGCCCGTGATGTTCGCCGTCAACGAGCCGCTGCTGTTCGCCGCGCCCATCATCCTCAACCCGTACTTCCTGATCCCGTTCCTGTTTGCCCCCGTGGCCAACGTCCTCATTGGTAAGTTCTTCATCGACTTTTTGGGCATGAACGGCTTTATCTATGCCATGCCGTGGGCACTCCCCGGACCGATCGGCACCTTCATCGACACCAACTTCCAGCCGATCTCTCTGGTCCTGGTTGTCGTCCTGCTGGTCGTTGACTTCTTGATCTACTACCCGTTCTGCAAGGCCTACGACAACGTCCTGTGCAAGCAGGAGGCCGAGACCCTGGCCGAAGAAGAGGCCGAGGAGACCAAGGCCGTCAAGACCGCTGCCGCCCCCGCCGTTGAGGCTCCTGTTGTCGAGACCGCTTCTGCCACTGAGGCCTCCGCAGCTCCGTCCGCCCTTAAGGGCAAGGATCTGAGGGTTCTGGTTCTGTGCGCTGGCGCCGGCACCTCTGCACTGCTCGCCAACGCGCTTAAGGAAGGCGCCGACGAGCTGGGCATCGACATTACCGCCAACGCCGGTGCCTACGGCAGCCACTACGCCATCATGGACCAGTACAACGTCATCGTCCTGGCTCCGCAGGTTCGCACCTATTACAACGAGATGAAGGCCGACACCGACCGCCTGGGCATCACGCTGCTGTCGCCCAAGGGCAAACAGTACATCGACCTCACTAAGGATCCCAAGGGTGCCGTCGCCTGGATCGAGGAAAACCTCGAGGCATAAGACGCTGACACCACCTGCCGCTTGCAGACAATAAATGGCCCGTGCATCGATGTGTGATGCGCGGGCCATTTTGTTTAGACCGCACCCGTCCTCCTGTTCATCTCAATCTGTAACATCTAGCCGAGTTTTTCGGTCCTAGCTGTTACAGATCGAGATGAACGCACAGGCCAAGCCGAAAATCTCAATCTGTAACATGTAGACCACTTTTGACCGTCTAGTTGTTACAGATCGAGACAAACGGAATAAGCCGGGCCAAAAATCTCGATCCGTAACATCTAGCCGAGTTTTTGGGTCCTAGCTGTTACAGATTGAGACAAACGGAATAGGCCGAGCACGTCTACGCCCGCAAGTCCTTTACGCTGGAACGCTCGACCAACACGCCCGAGACGAGCGTACGGCTTCTGGAGCTCGGAGCTTCCAGACCCGCGACGACCTCGTTGAGCGCACGGACGCCCAGCTCGCGGTGGCGAAACTTCACCGACGTCAGAATCGAGTTGGGAATCGTCTTATAGAGCTCATCGTCGAAGCCGATCACGGACACATCATTGGGCACACTGAGCCCTTTGTCACGTAGAGCCATCATCACGCCGTTTGCCATGCAGTCGTTAGCAGCGAGGACCGCCGTGCAATCGGGTTTATCGGCAAGCACAAGGCCCGCGGCATAGCCACTATCCGCATTCCAATCGCCTTGCAGAGGCTCGGGCGGCTCAATGCCATGCGCCTCGAGTGCCGCTCGCCAACCTTTCATACGGCACTGGCTCGACAGCGCTTCTTTCTTACCAGAGACGAAGTACACGTTCTTGTGCCCGCGATTTAAGAAGTACTCGCACGCCATGCGCGCGCCGCCCTCTTGATCGTCACTGACGGTGGAGCAGGTAGGATGTTCCATCGGTGTGATAATCACCGTCTTGAGGTCTTTCGGTGCCTCAAAAGTATCAAAGTCATCGACCATCTGACGCAGGTTGAAGATCATGCCATCAACAGGCAGCTGCGACATCCTACGCGCCGCTTCGGCAAGGGTCATCTTCTCCCCCGCCCGCTTTTTGATCATCGTGAGCGCAAAGCCGCGTTCTTCGGCGGCATCTGCGATTCCGTCAATCATGTCCACGGCACCGCCCGACAAGTGGAACAGCACCACGCCGATGCACCCGTAACGGCCCAACTTGAGCGAACGCGCGGCAAAGTTCGCCCGGAACCCGAGCGCTTCCATTGCGGAATGGACCTTATCGCGTGTCGACTCTCGCACGCTACCGGGCTCGTTAATCACACGCGAAACCGTCTTGAGAGAAACACCCGCGGCAATCGCCACATCGTTCATTGAGACATTTTTCTTGTCCATCGTTGCCACTACTTCTCCACTCGGTTCTCTATCGCTTGTTTTTTGCGTTCTAGCATACACCACCTGCCTGACTGATAAATCAACCGTTTACCGGACAATATCGACCGCTCACCCGTATATCCTTGTTGCTCTTCCAAAAATGTCTTACGTTGTCATTAACGAAATGACAACGTTGTCATTTCGCAATGCCTTCCTTGAGCAGGAAGGTTTCCGGGCAGTCCTGACCATCCATCGACGACCAGTTCCATCCACATGCATCGCGCATCAAGTAGCAAAGGAGCTCTATGGACGCCATCGTAAAGATGCTCGAAAAGCATCAGCCGTTCTTTGAGAAGATCTCGAGGAACATCTACCTCCAGGCCATCAAAGACGGATTCCTTGGGTGCATGCCCATTGTCCTCACCTCTTCGATCTTCCTGTTGATCGCCACCCTTCCCGGCGTGGTTGGCATCACGCTGCCCCAGCCGCTCATCGACTGGTGCAACAAGCTGTACAACTTCACCATGGGCGTCATGGGCATCATGGTTGCCGGCACCACCGCCAAGAACTTCACGGCGTCCATGAACCGTCGCATGCCCGCCGGCAAGGTGCTCAACGACGGCTCCACTATGGTTGCCGCCCAGTGCAGCATGCTGCTGCTCGCAGTCACGCAGTTCACCACCAAGTTCAACGGCTCCGAACTTTCGGTCTTCGATTGCACCAGCATGGGCACGCGCGGCCTGTTCTCCGCCTATATCGCCGCGTTCATTACCGTTTGGGTCTATAAGTTCTGTGTCTCGCGCGATCTGACCATTAAGCTGCCCAAGGAGGTCCCGGGCGCCATCGCTCAGAACTTCCGTGACATCATCCCCTTTGGCGGCGCCGTCATCATCTGCGGCATCATCGATGTCGTCGTGCGCAACCTCATGGGCGTTCCGTTCTCCGAGCTGCTTATCAAACTGCTCTCCCCGCTCTTCACTGCAGCAGAGACCTACCCCGGAC
>CABUGR010000145.1 GCA_902491135.1 uncultured Collinsella sp.
ACAAGGACGCCGCGCTCGAGAACATGGGCGTGCAGAACGCCATCGCCGAGGCCGAGGCTGCGCTGGCAGGCGAGGGCCGCGTGCTCGTGCGCAAGAGCGGAACCGAGTCGGTTATCCGCGTGCTGGCCGAGGCGCCCGGCCAAGCATCCGCCGATGCCGCCATGAAGCGCATCGCCAACGCGCTCGAGGCTCTTTAGTTACGCGGTTTTACCAAACCGCGTAACTGCTCGACGCTGCAAACGGCCCCAAGCGGCAATCTGACGTTCAATTTCAAGGGTGCGACCAGAAGGTCAGCGCCCTTTCATTTCACGTCACCTTGCTCGCTTGGGGCCGTTTTCGCTGACATTGCCAAGTCATTAGCGTCAACGAACTAGTCATTGGGTACCTAGTTATTGGGTGAAAAAAAGGGGACGCTGCGGATTGGTTCCGCGGCGTCCCCTTTGCGTTGGCGTGTCGCCTAAGCTTTACAGCTCGTAGAGCGTGGTGAACTTGTCCTGCAGGTAGCTGCAGTAGTAGCGGGCGTCAAAGTCCATGCCGCAGGCGCCCTTGATGAGTTCCGGCGCGTCTTTGGCGCGGCCCCACTGCCAAATGTGCTCGCCCAGCCAGGCACGGACGGGCGCCAAATCGCCGCTCGCACAGGCACCGGTAAGGTCGACGCCATCGCGGCACATGGCCGGCACAAACATGGCGTCGTAGGCGCTACCCAGCGCATAGGTGGGGAAGTAACCAAACGAGCCACCGCTCCAGTGCGTATCCTGCAGGCAGCCGTGCGTGTCGTCGGGAACGGGAATGCCCAGGTACTCGTCCATAAAGCGATTCCAAAGCGCGGGGATGTCCTTGGCCGTGGCCTCGCCGGCAAACAGCATGCGCTCGATCTCGTAGCGCACCATAACGTGCAGCGGATAGGTGAGCTCGTCCGCCTCGGTGCGGATCAACGACGGCTGCGCGATGTTCACGGCGCGGTAGAGCGTGTCCTCGTCAACGTCGCCGTAGACCTCGGGCGCGTGACGGCGCAGTACCTCGAGCAGCGGGCCCATAAAGGCGCGGCTGCGACCCACGGTGTTCTCGAAAAAGCGGCTCTGGCTCTCGTGGATGCCCATGGAGGTGCCACCTTCAAGACAGGTGCGCGCATAGGCGGGGTTGACGCCCAGCTCATACATGGCGTGTCCCGCCTCGTGGATGATGCTGTAGACGTTGGAGATGCAGTCGTTCTCGTAGATGTGCGTCGCGATGCGCGCGTCGCCCACCGAGAAGCCCTCGCTAAACGGGTGCTCGGTAAAGGCAAGTGTGGTGTCGTCCAGGTCCAGGCCGACGAGCTTCATAAGGTCAAAGCTCATGGCGCGCTGGGCGGCCTCGGGCACGCGGGCGTGCAAAAAGTCGGCATCGGGCTGCTGGCCGCGCTCGCCGATGGCGTGCACGAGCGGCACGACGGTGGCTTTGACCTCGTCGCAAAACGCGTCGAAGCTCTCGGTGGAAAGGCCGCGCTCGTACTGGTCAAGCCACACGTCGTATGGGTCGCGCTTGGGGTCCATGAGCTCGGCCTGATGCTTAAGCTGGCCGACGATTCTATCCACATAGGGCTCAAAGCTCGCCCAGTCATTGGCCGTCTTGGCCTTGTGCCACACGGCGTCGGCCTCGCAGGTGAGCCTGGTCCAGGCCTCGGCCTCCTCGGTGGGGATGACGCTTGCCTCGCGCTGGTCGCGGCCGAGCACACGGATCTCGTCGAGCAGCTGCGGGTCGTCGATTTTGCCGCCGGCGACGGTCTCGCGTGCCAACGAGCGCACAAGTTCAACGGACTTCTCGCTGGTCAAGAGTTTGTGATGCTCGCCGGCAAGGGTGCCCATGGCGTCGGCGCGCGCTGCGGCGCCGTTGGCGGGGGCAATGGTCGCGCCGTCGAACTCGGCAATCTTGAGCAGGTACTCGCGGGTCCACAGTTTGCCCTCGAGCTTGCGGAATTTTTTGACGGCCTTATCGACCTTCATGCCTTTGAGCGTCTTGCCCGCTGCGGGCTTGGCCTTCTTATCGTACTTCTTTCCCATACCATATCCTTGATCTCGCGAGCCGAGCGCCACGGATGGGCGCACGGCCAGTTTGCACAGCTATTTGCCTTGTACCCAGCACGAACAAAACGGAACGCGGCGATGCACGCGCAGAATGTGTTATCCTATAGCCCAATGCGTTGACGGAGAGGGTTTTGCCCGCCGCGTCGCCGGCAAGAGAGGGAAGGTCATGGGCTGCAAGCCTTCCTGCGGTGGCAAGGGCCAAGCGTTCACTCCCGAGCAGCGACCTCAACGGGCGCGCGGCCAGCGGCGGCGATGTCCCCAGTAGGGAAGCCGTGAGCCTCGCGACAAGGGGCAAAGAGTGGGCGCGGCGGGCCAGACATCCGCCGGGTCAAACAAGGTGGTACCGCGGAATTCAACCGTCCTTGGGCAATGCACATGCCCGAGGACGGTTTTTTGTTACCGAACCGGGCCGCGTTTTCGCAACGCCAGACGGCGGCAGCCGCCTCGGCAAGCGGGGAGCGCGAGAGACGAAAGGGAAGACATGAGTCTGATTGATGATCTGGTCAAACTCGAGGAAGAGGCCAAGGAGCTCGTCGCAGGCGCCGACGACGCCGCAAAGCTCGAGGCCGCGCGCGTTGAGCTGCTCGGCCGCAAGGGCCGCATCACCGGCCTGATGCGCATGATGGGCAAACTCGCCCCCGAGGATCGTCCCATGATGGGCAAGCGCGCCAACGAGATGCGCCAGCTGATCGAGGGCATGCTCGACGAGCGCACCACCGAGATGAAGGCCGCCGCCCTCAAGCACGCACTTGAGCACGAGGCTGTCGACATCACGCTGCCGGGCATCCGTCCACAGATCGGTCACCAGCACCTGATCAAGCAGATCATCGAGGAGGCCGAGGACATCTTCTGCGGCATCGGCTACACCGTCGAGTCCGGCCCCATGGTCGACACCTCCTACTACAACTTTACCGCGCTCAACGCCCCCATGGATCACCCGAGCCGCTCGGCCCGCGATACCTTCTACGTGGTCGACAACAACCCCGGCAGCGTCGCGCACCCCGAGGCTCACGCCCACGGCGAGTCCGACGTGCTGCTGCGCACCCAGACCTCGGGCGTGCAGATCCACACCATGGAGTCGCAGAAGCCACCCATCTACATGATCTGCCCGGGCACCGTCTACCGTCCCGACACGGCCGACGCCTGCCACCTGCCGCAGTTCAACCAGATCGAGGGCCTGGTCGTCGACGAGGGTATCACCTTTGGCGATCTTAAGGGCACGCTTGACTACTTTGTTAAGTGCATGTTTGGCGAGGACCGCAAGACGCGTTACCGCCCTCACTTCTTCCCCTTCACCGAGCCTTCCTGCGAGGTGGACGTGAGCTGCCACGTGTGCGGCGGCAAGGGCTGCAACTTCTGCAAGCACAGCGGCTGGATTGAGATTCTGGGCTGCGGCATGGTCGACCCCAACGTCCTGATCAACTGCGGCATCGACCCCGAGAAGTACACCGGCTTCGCCTTTGGCATTGGCGCCGAGCGCGTCGCGGCCCTGCGCTACGACCTGCCCGATCTGCGCACGTTGATGACAGGTGATATGCGCTTCCTGAACCAATTTTAAGCTTGCCCAGGCACCCCATCTTGGCGTTCAAACCGTCGCTCGCGTACCTTTAGTACGCGTCGCTCCTCTTTCACGCCAACCTGGGGCACCTGGACAACCCTAAGGCGAACGTCTTCATTTGATATTCCTCCCTTTGCGGAGATTAAGAACTAGGAGAGCTACATGCGCGTTTCTTACGACTGGCTCAAGACCATGATCGATATTCCGGAGGATCCCAAGACCCTTTCGGACGAATATATCCGTACCGGCACCGAGGTCGAGGCGATCGACACCGTGGGCGAGTCCTTCGACCACGTGGTGACCGCCAAGGTACTCACCAAGACCCCGCACCCCGATAGCGACCACATGTATGTGTGCTCGGTCGATGTGGGCGACAAGAATCTCGACGCCGACGGCAACCCCGCTCCGCTGCAGATCGTCTGCGGCGCGCAGAACTTTGAGGCCGGCGACCACATCGTCACGGCCATGATCGGCGCTGTCCTGCCCGGCGACGTCAAGATCAAGAAGAGCAAACTTCGCGGCGTCGTGTCCATGGGCATGAACTGCTCCGCGCGCGAGCTCGGCCTGGGCGGTGACCACTCCGGCATCATGATCCTGCCCGAGGATACGCCCTGCGGCATGCCGTTTGCCGAGTACGTGGGCTCGAGCGACACCGTGCTCGACTGCGAGATCACGCCCAACCGCCCCGACTGCCTGTCCATGATCGGCATGGCCCGCG
>CABUGR010000146.1 GCA_902491135.1 uncultured Collinsella sp.
TGAGGCGGCACTCACCGACAAGGCCGCTAAGCAGCGCATGTGGGCCTATATCAAGCAGCTGACTCCGGCGACCGCTCCGCTGTAGCGGATTGGCGCCGGCGAGCGATTGCCTGGCGGGCAAGGCACGCCTCGAGATCGGCGCCGCACTTCTACATCACATCGCGCAGCTCAAACCGATCGCCGTTAATGCGGAACTGGCAGTTACCATTCATGCGTTCGACGGCAAGTTTGATGCTCCTGGTGCCAAAGCCGTGGCCCGCATGCCGGGTCACGGGCATGCCGTCGACCATGCGCGGCGCGCGGTCAAACGTGTTGGAAACTAACAGCAGCAGCTGGCCGTCCTCTAATCGCAGGTCAAAGTCGACGAATCGCTTTCCTTGGGGTGCGGCGCTTGCGGCGGTGATAGCGTTTTCCAAGGCATTTGAGAGCACGCTAAACAGGTCGGCGTCACCTACGTGGATGGTTTCGGGTACGGCGGCGCGCAGGTTGGCGGCAATGCCGTTTCTATTGATATCCGAGTTAAATGACGAAAGCGCGATGTTTACGGTCTCGTTGGCGCAGAAGCGGCGTACGGCGGTGCGATCGCCGGCTTCGCAGAGTTCATCGATGCGTTTGAGCGCCTCGTCGGTGTGGCCCTCCTCAATTAAAGCGGCCAGGCCGCGTAGGAAGTGGCGCATATCGTGGCGAAGAATCGACAGCTCGCGCCCAGATTGACGCCAAGCCTCGAGCTCTTTGATGGCGGCGCTGTCGCGGGTTTCGAGCATCCAGCGCTCTCGCTCAGCGGTTTCCTTTTCTTCGTATTCGCGCAGGTAAACGGCAAGAAACATAAGATAGAAGGCACAGAGCGCAAATGCCAAAAACTCAACCGTTACCACCGAGCCCGAGTGGAACAGCGTGGTGTAGACGTTGGTGGCATAGTCAAAGACGTAATAGACGAGCGGCAGGATTAAAAGGATGCCCAGCTCGGTGGTGCTTTTAATCGCCAAGCGCGGACCGGTGTCGCCGTCCCAATGCAACAGGACGGCAAAGACGGCGAGTGTGGTCGCGATGCGCGCCAGATAGTACGCGATCTGAGAATCGGTTGCGGCAAATGCGGCGATGCCCATCCAATTGCTGAACTGGCAGCTCAGATAGGCACTCGTAATGCCGAGCACGGCAAGCAGCGGGCTCAGGCGGTAGCGCGCGCACAAATAGATGACGAGCGGCAGATGCACGACGAGCGGATATACCTGGCGGGCAAAAAGCTCGCCGCCGACGGCATTGGCGAGGCCAAATGCGCATCCGGTTACGGCACCGACCAACACCAGTTCAAGCGCATGACGCCGGTTGATCTCGACACCGCACAGCGCCGCCGAGGCAAAGACGCCAAAGAGTAGCGTCGTGGCGTGGTGGATTGCCCAAAGGACCATTTCGACCGAGGAGACCATCAGTGTCTCCCACCCTCAAAGCGCGCCGCAAAGTAGACGTCTTGGAATCCCTGCTTGCAGCTGCGCGAAAGCGGGATGCACGCGCCCGAGCGCATGACGATGTCCGTGCGGTCAAAGTGATCGATATTGCGCAGGTTGACCTGGTAGCTGCGGTGGCATTTAAAGAAGACCGCGTTTTGCTCCAAGCGGTCCTCGACGCTGCGGAACGACTCGAGTGCCTCGATATCGCGTCCGTCGCGCAGGTGGAAGACCACGTGCTTGTTGCGCGCCTCGGCATATTCGATGTCGGACAGGCGCAGGGCGTGGTAGCCAAAGGAAGTTTTGATCACGAGCTCGTCGGTTGCCGCCGGGCGCATGCTCGAAAGCTCGTCGAGTAACTGCGCCAGGCGTTCGTAAGTCACGGGCTTGAGCAGATAGTCGAAGGCGCGGACCTCGTAGGATTCAAGCGCGAACTCGGGCGACGAGGTGAGGAACACCAGGCGCACGGCGGTGTCGGCCTGGCGCAGTTCGCGTGCGGTGTCCATGCCGTTGACGAGCGGCATGATCATGTCGAGCAGAATGATGTCGGCGCGCGATGCGGCATGGCGGGCCAGCAGGTCCTCGCCGCGCGTGACGAGCGCAACATCGACCGTCGTGCCCGTCTCGGTCGACCAACGGTCGATCATCCGGTGCAGTCTATCTAGAAAAGCGACATCATCGTCGCAGGCAATAATCTTGAGCATTCTAAGCCCCCTTAGTAGTTCGATTTTGCCACATTGGGTGCGGACCGCTTGTGGGGGTGCGGACCGTTTGCGCCCCACGGCGTGCAACTCGCGCCAAGCGGTATTGCGGTGGCGAAAGATGCCTCCTGCGCCATCGAGAGCTCAGCTATCCTCAGCTTGCCAGTTCGAATATGGACCTGCCACATGATTGAATTTTTATTTCAACTTTACACCTAGGTTTACAGCTGTCTTGTCAGCTGTAAACCTAGGTGTCATACTAAAGCCCCAAGATTCGCCAAAAGAGAGGGGCCTTGATGGCACAGAGCGCGAACATGGATGCGTCGGAGCTTGCACGCGATATCGCGGCCGGCCTGGCATCGGCAACGACGGCAACGGAGCGTGCGGCACTGGTGCCCGCAGAGCTCGTCGAGGCCATTCAGCAACTAAAAACCCAACGTGACGCGGTGATCCTGGCGCACTATTACGTGGCGCCCGAGGTGCAGGCCGTGGCTGATTACGTCGGCGACAGCTTCTACCTGGCCAAGCTCGCCAAGAGCCTGCCGCAGCAGACCATCGTGTTGTGCGGCGTGGAGTTTATGGGCGAGAGCGCCAAGCTGCTCAACCCCACCAAGACCGTGCTGCTGCCCGAGCCGGGCGCGGACTGTCCCATGGCGCACATGGTCAAGCACGAGACGGTCGACGCGGCGCGCGCCGAGTACGGCGACGACCTGGCTGTCGTCTGCTACGTCAACTCCACGGTCGAGATCAAGAGCTGGAGCGACGTGTGCGTCACCAGCTCCAACGCCGTTAAGATCGTGTCCGAGCTGCCGCAGCAGCATGTCCTGTTCATTCCCGATCAAAACCTGGGACGCTTCGTAGCCGAGCAGGTGCCGCAAAAGCACGTCATCCTCAACAACGGCTACTGCCCGCGCCATCACATCATCACCGTCGAGCAGATCGTCGACGCGACGGAGGCCCACCCCGACGCACTCGTGCTGGCGCATCCTGAGTGCAAGGCCGACGTCCTGGCCGAGGCCGACTACATCGGCTCCACCGCCGGCATCATCAAGTATGCCGAGGAGTCCGACGCGAGCGAGTTCATCATCGTGACGGTCCGCGGCGTGCTCTACGAGCTCGAGCGCCGCTGCCAGGGCACCGGCAAGAAGTTCTACTTCCCCGCGGTGCAGCCCACCTGCGTCAACATGGACCTCATTACGCTCGAAAAGCTCGTGCGCTGCCTGGAGACGGGCGAGGGCGAGGTGCAGATCGGCGTGTCGGACGAGGCTGCCGACCAGGCCAAACTTACGCTCGACCGTATGCTCGAGTACGCAGCACGCTAAGCCAGATGTGACATGAGGGACCATCCCTTATGCCATATTACAAGGGAGAGGATTCCTGTGGAAACCAAACAATACCCCGACATGGAGTGCGACGTCGTTATTGCCGGCTGCGGCGTAGCGGGCTTGTACGCGGCTCTCAACCTGCCGACGAGCACGCGCGTGATCATGCTCTCCAAGGGCGCTGTCGACGAGTGCGATTCGATGCTCGCGCAGGGCGGCATCTGCGTGCTGCCCGAAGGCTCGGACTACGATGCCTTCTTTGAGGACACCATGCACGCCGGCCACTACGAGAACCGCCGCGAGAGCGTCGACATCATGATTCGCTCGAGCCGCTCGGTCATCAACGACCTGCTGGCCATGGGCGTGGATTTTGAGCGCAGGGCTGACGGCAGCCTCGACTTTACCCGCGAGGGCGCGCATAGCCGTCCGCGCATCGCCTTCCATGCCGACATCACCGGCAAGGAGATCACGACTAAGCTGCTCCAGGCCGTCCGCAAGCTGGACAACGTGCAGATTTTGGAGCACGTGGCCATGACCGACATCCTAACGGGCGAGCGTGATGACGCCACGGTGTGTACCGGCGTCGTCGCCGTTCCCGTGGACGAGGGCAACTCGGTTCGCCCCGCCGACGAGCTGGTAAATGCCGCCGAGGGCGTGCATGCCGGCGAGCCGTTTAAGATCCATGCCCGCCACACGCTGTGGGCGACGGGCGGTATCGGCGGCGTATACGACCATTCGACCAACTACCCGCAGCTCACGGGCGATGCCTGCTACATCGCTCAGGAGCATGGCATTAAGATGGAGCATTTGGACTACGTGCAGATTCACCCCACG
>CABUGR010000147.1 GCA_902491135.1 uncultured Collinsella sp.
GTCCTTAAATGACCAGTCGTTAAAGAACGCCCCCGATGACTAGTTAGCCGTGGAAGCGAGCTGTGGGTGCAAGCGGCTGTTCGCGAAAGACGCGCTCGACGGCAGCGCGGTATTCGTCGACCTTTTTGGTCTTGCGTACGATCTTGTAGACGGTAGCGGGATCGGCGAAGGCGCATTTGGCGTAGAACCACCACTCCTTCATGCGAAAGACCGCGTTACCGCCAATCTCTTCTGCATATGCCGCAAACAGCGTGTCATGGAAACGATGCAGTTCGGCTGCCGTGGCAGCAGGGCCGCCCTTGACCATGCGAGCCAGCGCGGGGTTCGCAAGCAAGCCACGCCCCAGCATCACATGGCGTGTGCCGGGATAGGCCTCCACCAGCGCATCCATATCCTCAAGATCAAAAATATCGCCGTTATAGGCAACCGGGAACGGCGCACGCTCCAGCGTCTCGCCATAGAACTCCTTGCGCGGCGAGCCCGTATAGCGGTCCTTTTGCACACGCGGATGCACGATTAGCTCTGCCAGCGGCATGCGGCAATACAGATCGAGCACGCGCTCATACTCGTCGTCGTCCTCGAGCCCCAGCCTAGTTTTGACCGATACCGGCAACGGCGACCGCTCGCACACATCGCTTAAGAACGCCTCGAGCTCGTCGAGATTGCGCAAGAAACCCGAGCCCTTGCCCTTGGCGACAACCGTTCCCGAAGGGCAACCCAAGTTGAGATTGACCTCGCGGTAGCCCATGTCGGCGAGCACCTGTGCCGCCCACACAAACTCGTCCGCGTTCTTGGACATCAGCTGAGGCACTACGTTGAGCCCCTGGTTATTGGCAGGATCGATCTCCTTAAACGCCTTGCCGCCAAAGCGGTTTCCCACCCGCGGCGGCGGCAAAAACGGCGTGTAATAACAATCGAGCGCGCCGAAGCACTCCGCATGCACGCGACGGAACACATGCCCGGTAATCCCCTCCATGGGGGCCAACGATAGAATCATCTACTCTTCTCTCATATCAACACAACAAAGGGGCCGTCCCTTTGTCACATGCATTATGCCTTGCGCTTCAGGCGATTCACAAGGAAGAGGTAGCTACTGAACGATGACCACCCTCCAGCCGCACCCCATACAACGAGGTCTAATACTTTTCCCGAGAAGTGAACGAGTGAAAACGGGCCCCGAAGCATCTGCACTTTCGAGATGCAATTTCCTGCGGTTTTGCCAGCCAAATCCTGCGGGTTTGACGTCTAAAAATGTCGATGCTTCGGAGGCCCAAGTATGGCCGTTCACTTCTCGGAAAAGTATTAGACCTCGATTTACATGCCACTCAATGTGACAAAGTGGCTGCTCCTTTGTCACATTCGATGAAAAAGGGCACCGATGTTAGTCGATGCCCCAAAGCGGCTGCAGGTTAAGCCCTACAGCGTATGTCTAAGACGAATCGAACTATTCGTCCCAGGAGAGGTTCTTACCAGTCTTTTTTGCCAGCAGCAAGAACAGGCCGATAATAACGTTGCATGCGATGCAGAAGATGAAGACGCCCTGGAAGGAGCCGACAAGCTCATAGACCTTCATCATAACGGGCATGCCAAAGGCGCCGACGATATAGCCCACGGAGCAGATCAGCGCGAAGATGCGACCGAAATCGCGGGAGCCAAAGACATCCATAACCAAAACGGTCAGGGCAGTGCCAGCGATGACGTACATTACGTCGTTCACGCCTGCTGCGAGGATGCTGAGCGTCGAGTTGCCGCTGCTCATCATGAGCATGACAAAGGAGAGGATGGAGACAGCGAGCCAGCCCAGAATGGCCTTCGTGCTGCCGAACCTATCGCAAGTGGTGCCGACGATCGGATTGAGGAACAGATCGAAGAGCGATGCAGCGGATACCATGAAGCCGCCCACCATGGGGCTAAAACCAACCTCGGAAGCATACGTCGGGAAGAGCTGGTTCATGCAGCAAGTGAGCTGAACGAGGCAGAGGAAGCCGATGCAGAAGAAGAAGGCAGGCGACTTAATGGCGCGCGCATAGCTAACGCCACGCGTGCTATCCTCGGTCGTCTCCTCGGTCTCGGTGACCGTCTCGCCCTCGACGTAGCCATAGGGCAGCATGCCCTTGTCCTGAGGCTTATAGCGAATAATCAGGACGGAAGCGGGGAGAATGAGCACGGCGGAGACGCCAGCGAGCACCAGATAGCCAGTCCTCCAGCCAGCGGCCTCGATGACAGAGGTGATGACGGGGCTCATGATGAGCATGTAAATCGAGTTCACTGCCCAAGCGAGACCGATTGCCAGGCCACCAGATTTTTTGAACCACTGGTCAATAACGTCGGACATGGCGACGCCGGTGGTGAAGGCGAAGCAAACGCCAATCAGGGCGCCAGCGGCGATGAACATCCAGACTTCGGTGTAGAAGGCCATGCCTGCGCCGGCAGCAAGCAAAATAAGCTCGACAACGGGGAGCCAAACCTTGCCAACGACCTTGGGAATGAGTTTTCCGACAAACGGAAGAGCTGCCGCAAGACCAATGAGCGTTGCGGTGAAGTAATACGAGAAGATGGAATAGTCAAACCCGAACTCCTCGCACACGGGTGCGACGAAGGAGCCCGCGATGACGCTATAGGATCCGGTCGTGCCGGCAGACATAAGGCCGAGCGCGATTACGAGAACCCATGCGTAAACCTTGCTGCTCTTTAACTTTGCATTTTCCATTGATACAGCTCCTAGAGACCCAGAAGGGCACACATAACGGCCTTGATGGTGTGCTGACGGTTCTCTGCCTCACGGAAGATGACCGAAGCGTTGGCCTCAAAGCACTCGTCGGCAATCTCAAAGCCCTCGGTGATGATTTCGCGATGGAGGTCGTTCTTGCACTGGTCGAGGAGCATTTTGCCGACACGGTGATCTGCGTTATGGACAGAGGGAAGCTCATGCATGCAGAAGATGTCGGGATTGTTGGTGCGCTTGCACAGCTCGCTGGTGACGCGATAGGGGTACAAAGACTCGGCATCGCCCAGCCAGGAGTTGTAGTCGTCGGGATCCAGAACCTCTTCGCCGCACTCGGGGTTGATGTAGCGCCACTCCTCGGTAACGATAACGTCAACGCCATCCAGGGCATCGAGGTCAGAGGTGATGGTAAAGGTCCTATTGGGAGCGTACTTGGCGTAGCAGGCCTCCACCTCTTCGATCATTTCCTTGCACATCTGATGACGGAGGTCGTCGGGGCCGATGGCGAGGAAGTCCATGTCGAGCATAGCGCACAGACGGCCATACCACACCGGGGCGCCGGCGCAGTTGCCAACGAAAGCCATCTTCTTGCCGCGGCTCGTACGCAAACCGCCCCATTGCTCTTCCATCGTAAGAGCGTCAGCGAGCATCTGAGTCGGGTGATCGCCGAGAGTAAGGGCATTGATGACCGGGATGTCAACCAGGTCGGCGACGTCATAGAGGAACTGCTCGTCCTTCTGTGCGCGATAGACGATGAGATCATACATGCCGTTAAAGACGCGCATGGCGTCCTTGACGGTCTCGCAGTCACCCATGTGGGAGTTGGTCAGATAAGTGAAGCCCATGCCCAAATCGTTGCAGGAGGTCTCGAATGCGCAACGAGTACGGGTCGAGCCCCACTCAAAGTTGGCGAGGACGTTTTTGCCGGGGAAGTAGCGCTGGTCGACACCAGACTTCTTCTGAGCCTTAAGGTTCCAGGCAAGATCGATGAGATAGCGGAAATCCTCGGAGGAGAGATCATGGATGTTGATGTAGTCGCGACCGCGGAGGCTGTTGTTCATGCCTATTTCCTTTCGAATTATTATCAAAATTATTGTTGAATGTGTCCCCGAGGAAAACACGGATATCCCTCGGGGAGCGGTACATGTGGCGCCTAAGCCAAAGAGCGCAGGCTCTAAGGCTCACTAACGACTGGCCGCCACGTCCTTAGTCCAGCAGTGCACGCCGCCGCCGGACAGGTTAAGCGCGAGGGAATCAATCATGATGACCTTGCGATCGGGGAAGCAGCTCTCAAGAACTGCCTTGGCCTGCTCATCCTTCTCTTTCACGACCTCGCTCATGCCCTCGTGGTAATAACGCTGGCCAAGAACGACGCCGTTGCAAATCAGGAAGTTGCAGTAGCTCGCTGCGGCGTAGAAGTGGACGGGGCCCTCGGGCCAGGGGGTGCCATCCATAAACTTGCCGCCCATTTCGTCGATGAAGCCCTTATAGAGCTCGTAATCTTCATCGCCAGGGGCGATAACGACTTCAATAGGCTCGGCGGTGGGCATACGAACGATCTCGAAG
>CABUGR010000148.1 GCA_902491135.1 uncultured Collinsella sp.
CTGCGTCTGGGCTCTGGCTGGTCCATCGAGGATCTGGACAAGCCGCAGGTCATTATCGAGTCGACGTTCGGCGACTCGCACCCGGGTTCTGCCGGCCTGTTTGAGCTGGTCGAGGAGGTCCGTGCTGGCGTTGCCGAGGCTGGCGGTCACGGTGCCCGTTACTTCTGCACCGATATCTGCGACGGCGAGGCCCAGGGCCACGACGGCATTAACTACTCGCTGCCCAGCCGCGACATGATCGCCAACATGATCGAGATCCATGCCAAGGCCACCCCGTTCGACGCCGGCGTCTTTGTCGCCAGCTGCGATAAGGGCCTGCCTGCGAACCTCATGGCCATGGGCCGCATCAACATCCCCTCCATCGTCGTTACCGGCGGTGTCATGGATGCAGGCCCCGACCTGCTGACCCTGGAGCAGCTCGGCGCGATTTCTGCCCGCTACGAGCGCGGCGAGATCTCTCGCGAGGAGCTTGAGTTTGCCAAGCACAACGCATGCCCCAGCTGCGGCGCCTGCTCGTTTATGGGCACCGCGTCGACCATGCAGGTTACCGCCGAGGCCCTGGGCCTTATGCTCCCCGGCACGGCTCTGCTGCCCGCTACCAGCTCCGACCTGCGTGAGTTTGCGCGCGAGGCCGGCCGCCAGTCCGTGTGGCTCTCCGAGCACAACCTGTGCCCCCGCGACATCGTGACCAAGGAGTCCTTCGAGAACCTCATCATGGTCCACGGCGCCATCTCCGGTTCCACCAACTCGCTGCTGCACATCCCCGCGATTGCCCGCGAGTTTGGCATCGAGATGTCCGCCGACGACTTCGATCGCCTGCACCGTGGTGCCCACTACCTGCTCAACGTCCGTCCCGCAGGTGAGTGGCCGGCGCAGTTCTTCTACTATGCGGGCGGCGTGCCGCGCATCATGGAGGAGATCAAGTCGATGCTCCACCTCGACGTCATGACCGTCACCGGCAAGACTCTCGGCGAGAACCTCGAGGACCTCAAGAACAACGGTTACTACGAGAAGTGCGGTCGTTACCTTGAGAAGTGGAATCTCAAGCGCGAGGACATCATCCGTCCGTTTGACCAGGCCTTCGGCACCGACGGTTCCATCGCCATCCTCCACGGCAATCTTGCTCCCGAGGGCGCGGTCGTCAAGCACACCGTCGTTCCGCGCGAGATGTTCCAGGCTACGCTCAAGGCCCGTCCGTTCGACTGCGAGGAGGACGCCATTCACGCCGTCCTGACGCACGAGGTCAAGCCCGGCGATGCCGTTATCATTCGCTATGAGGGACCCAAGGGTTCCGGTATGCCCGAGATGTTCTACACCACCGAAGCTATCGCCAGCGACCCCGAGCTGGGCGCGAGCATTGCCCTGATCACTGACGGCCGCTTCTCCGGCGCCTCCAAGGGTCCGGCTATCGGTCACGTTTCGCCCGAGGCTGCCGTGGGCGGCCCGATTGCCCTGATCGAGGAAGGCGACCTTATCCGAATCAACATCCCCGAGCGCTCGCTGTCCATCGTGGGCATCGCCGGTAAGGAGATGGAGCCGGCCGAGGTCGACGCCGTCCTGGCCGAGCGTCGAGCCGCTTGGAAGCCCAAGGCTAATCGCTATACCTCCGGCACGCTCAAGTTCTTTACTGAGCATGCAGTTTCCGCCATTCAGGGTGGCTACATGGAGTAGCGCCCGTGCGCATCGATTCCCTCTCATAGATGTGCGGCACAAAGAGCCCCGAGCTCACACGAGCTCGGGGCCTTTTTCGTCTGGATTGGGGACGCATGGCCGGACGAAAGCGTGTTGCGTTTGGCGTAAAACCATACGAAAGTGCAATTTGCGTCTTATTTCCGAACGTAAAACAGACGAAAATCGTTTACGTCTGCTTTAATCCGTACGAAAACGGTTTTCGTCTTGCAGGGCAGTTGCCGTTTCTACAGTTCAACTTCCAGTTCGGCTTTGTGTTCGTAGAGGTAGTCGCGCATGTAGGGGATGGCAAATGAGACCTTGCCGTACGAGGGGGCCTCGATAATCGATTCTCTTAACAGGCGGCTGCGGACGGAACTCACCTGTTGAGGCGTTTTGTTTAGGGCATCGGCAACCATGCTGGTCGAGCTCGTCTGCCCCAAAGATGCCATGCTCAGCAGATAAGCGATGCACGTGGGCGGAATGCGCTGTAGCGCGGGCTCAATCACCATGGCACAGAAGCGTTCGCGTGCCGTTGCAATGCCGCGCTCGGCTTCTTCTTCTCCAATAATCGGTGTATGTGCGCGTCTTGCCAACCGCCATGCGTAGTATCCAACGAGTTGGATCATGAAAGGATAGCCTTGCGTTGCCTCGGCAAGTTGGCCGGCAATACCTGGCTGCAACTCCATGCCAGACGCTTCAATGGTTTCCTCGAGGGAGTACGACACTTCGGTTACTGCCACAGCCTTCAGATCAAAGGGGAGGGCACGGCGCAAAAACGCAAGTGTCTTTCCGTTGATGATGCTTTCAATCATCGAAGGCAGCCCAGCAAAAACAAAGGCGATATCAAGGTCTTCGCCGATAACCTGCTGAATCGCAATGGAGAGCGTTCGGACCTCATCGAGCTCTGCGTCTTGAACTTCGTCGAGAGTGATGAGCAGGCCATTTCCATTCTTGGATATTGTCTGTCTCATGGCGTCGCGTAGCGATGGGCCGATTCGCTCAATATCTATGCTGCCGATGGATATGCCAGCTACGGTGGGCTCAAATCTGGCGTGTTTGGCCTGGAATTTGGGCTGCAGCTGTTCGAGAATGCGCTGGCAAAGTCCCTCGGTTGCGACCTCTTTTATGACCGTCCAGCCACGGCTTTGCGCCAAACGTGAGCACTCGTCAAGGAGGACCGTCTTGCCCGTTCCACGGACGCCGGCTATGCGCATTAGGCGCCCAGGGGCACCAGGCCCGTTGGTGAGGCCTTCACTGAATTCTTCAAGTACATCTTCGCGGCCGATAATCGTGGGAGGTGTTTTACCTGCTGTGGGCTTAAAAGGGTTTGTTTGCATGTGAGCCACCTTTGCTCAAGATAAAGCAAGATATAGCAAAGTATCGCAAGATATAGCAAAGTATAGTGAGATATAGCAACGTATAGCGCTGTTTGCGGGTTCTTACGGTGGTGCTATTTTCCGAATGCCGCGCGGATAAAGCGCTGGGCGAACAGCTTGTTGGCAACTCACGAGGGCTCAGGGTGCCAATTTGGGATGGAGTAGTGCTGTGCCACGAATAGGGCCTATCTACTACGTTTAAGCCGCAGAGGTCAACCATAGCCGGCTTTTTCGAAAATCGACAAGCTGCCTACCTGCGGTTTTGTTTTCACGGTTTTCGGTATGGCCGAGGCTGTCCGTGTTAACGTAGTAGATGGGCCACTTTTGTGGCAAGGGGGCCGATCTGCGGGCCAGGGTAGCTAAAAGAGCCCCGTCCCAAAAAGACTGATTGGGAGCTGGGGCGTGTCGATGCGATAGTATTGCATGGTGGTATTCGACTAACCGAGGGTTTATCCGAGGGCTTTATGGAACAGCACCAGCATTATCAGAGCCTGCAAGATCAGGCATACAACGCATTACGCTCCAAGATTATCTATGCCGAGCTCAAGCCCGGCACGCGCCTTTCGGCGATTGGTCTGGAAAAAGAGACGGGAATCGGGCGCACGCCCATTCGCGAGTCCTTTGTGCGCCTGCGTGAGCAGGAGCTGGTGGAAACGCGTCCCAAAAGCGGCACCTATGTCTCAAAAATCAGCATGGAACGCGCCGAGAACGCCTGTTTCTTGCGTGAGAAACTCGAGAGAAGCGTGCTTATTAAATGCTGTTCGGCTGCTACGCCCGAGCAAAAGCAGCGGCTTGAGCAGATTCTTACCGAGTCCGAGTCGCTCGACCATGGCGAAACGCGCCGTTTCTTTGACCTGGATAACCTGTTCCATGAGACATGTTTTGAGATTGCCGGCCGCCATATGTTGTGGGATTGGATGAAGAGCGTCAATACGCATTTTGAGCGATACAACTGGTTGCGTATGGTGTCGCAGGATCTAGATTGGGAGCCGATTCGTCGGCAGCATCGCCGGATTCTCGAGGCCATTAAGAGGGGCGATACCGACACGGCGAGCTATCTGGCAGAGACGCACTTGCACCTGATGCCCGAGGAACAGGGCCCGGTTATCGCCTTACATCCCGACTATTTTGAGCCGTCTAAAGACTCGGCTATCTAGCCCATCATCGCATCTGCTCGAGACGCAAAAAGTGCGTTGCTTGGACGGGCATGTGGGCCGGTCTGTTGGTGCGCCTGA
>CABUGR010000149.1 GCA_902491135.1 uncultured Collinsella sp.
CGCCGGTAAGGATGTCGAGGCCTCGATCGTGCGTATTGCTCAGCTGGGCCGTGCCGCCGGTATTCATCTTATCGTGGCCACGCAGCGCCCCAGCTCTAACGTGGTGACGGGCCTCATTAAGGCCAACATCACCAACCGCATCGCCTTTAACGTCGCCACGGGCATTGACTCGCGCGTCATCATTGACCAGATGGGTGCCGAAAAGCTCACCGGTTTGGGCGACATGCTGTTTTCCAAGGTCGACTGGGGCAAGCCTCGCCGTATCCAGGGCTGCTTTGTCTCGGACGACGAAATCAACGAGATTGTCGAGTTCGTTAAGTCGCAGAGCGAGCCCGACTACCACGAGGAGATCCTGTCTGCCGTGGCGCCCGCTTCTATGTCCATGGCGGGTGGCGGCGGCATTGTCCGCACCGGAGTCGCCGAGCCGCAAGACGATGATCCGCTCATTTGGGAAGCCGCCCATATTGTGGTGGAATCGCAGCTTGGCTCCACATCTGGCCTGCAACGTCGTCTGAAGGTTGGCTATGCGCGTGCCGGGCGTATTATGGACATGCTGGAAGAAAAGGGTGTCGTCGGCCCGCCCGACGGTTCCAAGCCGCGCGAGGTCCTGTTGGACGAGGAGGGGCTTGCCGCGCTGGAATCTGTCGACGCCGAGATGGCACGTGAAGATCGTGAGTTTGGAGGATTCTGATGGCTGCACGCTTTGGTGACATGCTGCTCGAGCAGCGTCGCCGAATGGGCCTTTCCATTCAGCAGGTCGCCAACACCATCAAAATCAGGCCGCAGATCATCGAGTTTTTCGAGACCGGTAACTTTGCTTCGATGCCGCCGCGTGGCTATGCGCAGGGCATGATTTCGAGCTATGCTCGCTTTTTGGGCCTCAATCCGCGCGAGGTCGTCAATGCCTACTTTGACGACCTGATGGCATACGAACGCGAGACGTCGCAGCAGGGCGGTCGTTTTCAGGACGCCGCCGGCTACGTCAATTCGCGTTCCTCGGTCGATAACGGGCGCTTCCTGATGGTTCAGGGCGGTCGTTCGACCCGCTATGGACAGCGTCCTCAGCAGGCCGGTTATATTACCGAGACGGGTTCGGGCGAGGAGATTCGCTCACAGCGTGACCGGTTCCGCAGTACGCCGATGCCCGAGGACCGTGCGCTTCCCGCTGCTCGCGGCGTGGCGCGTGACCCTCGTGCCGGCTACGGCGACGGCGGTTATTCCGATCGCGGTTACCGTGGTGCCTCTACGGGACGCTCTCGCGGTGGCTATGCGGATGCCGATACCACACAGGTGACGCCGCGTCTTCGCTCTCAATCACAGCCGTATGGCCAGCGCTCCTTGGCTCCGCGTTCGGGCCAGCGTGGCTATCAAGGCCGCGGTGAACTTGCGCCCCGCTCGGGTCAGCGCAGCCTTCAGGGCCAGGGTGGCTATCGCGGCCGTTCTGATGGCAATCGCGGTCGTATGCCTCAGGGAGGCGGCCGCAGTAGTTCCAGTCGTGGACGCGGCGGATCCCGTACTCCTCAAAATAATGGGCTCGATCCGCGTATCGTTTACGCCGGCATCGGTGCCGTGGCGTTGCTGCTGATTGTGCTCATCGTGGTGCTCCTGCGTGGCTGCGGCTCCTCGGCGCCCGAGTCGACGCCCGAGACGCCCGTTGCCACCAAGACGACGACCAAGAAGTCTTCTAAGAAGGCCGAAACGGTCGACGAGGACGAAGATACCGATGAGGCGACGGATGAGTCGACTGATTCGGACGCTACCAAGACGACGGCCAAGAAGGAAGAGAACGAGGTCACGAAGGTCAAAGTCTCCGTTGCCAAGGGAAAGACCGCGTGGATTGAGGTCAAGGTCGACGGCAAGTCGGTCTATGGCGCCCAAGCGACTGGCCCCTTTGAGCAGGAGTACACGCCCGAGTCCTCGATCGAGATCACCACGTCCAAGCCTTCCGATGTCACCGTTACCAAGAACGGTGAAAAGGTCCGTTACGATACCAAGACCTCCGGCGTGGCGCGTGTGACGATCACCGTTCCCAAGAAGGAGACGACTGATTCCGAGAATGGTGAAAGTTCTGATGGTACTGACACCACCGATGGTACCGATACCACCGATGGTACTGATACCACCGACGGTACCGATGCCCAGTCCACGGATGGCGCCGATACCGCAACTGACGGTCAGACGCCCACCGATTCTACCGACTATTCGTACGATAGCTACTAAGCCGCTCGTACGCGAAAGGAAACATCATGGCTAAAGATTCCAGCTTCGACGTCGTGTCCGAGGTCAACATGCAAGAGGTCGACAACGCCTTTCAGCAGACCACGCGCGAGATTTCCCAGCGCTATGACCTCAAGGATTCCGGCGCCACGATCGAGCTTTCGAAGGGCGACAAGCTCTTTACGATCAACGCCCCGGCCGACTTTGTCTCCAAGCAGATTGTCGACGTGCTAAGCTCCAAGCTCATCAAGCGCGGCATTGATCTTAAGGCCGTCTCGTGGGATGCTCCTCAGGCGGCATCGGGCGGCACCGTGCGCGTGCTCGGCCATATCGTCGAGGGTATCGACCAGGCGACCGCCAAGAAGATCAACCAGGACATCAAGGACCAAAAGCTCAAGGTCAAGGTGACCATCGAGGCCGACAAGCTGCGTGTTTCCTCTGCTTCGAAGGACGCGTTGCAGACCGTGATCCAGTTCCTGCGCGACCAGGACTACGGCCAGCCGCTGCAGTTCACCAACTACCGCTAATATCATTTGAAAGGACCGCTCTCCAACATGGATACACCGTTGGGCTCCGTGCTCTACATCACCCTCGGGTGCGCTAAGAACGAGGTTGACACCGACCGCATGCGTTCTCTTTTGACCGCCGCAGGCTACGAGGAGGCATTCGACCCGCAGGATGCCGATATCGCCATCGTCAATACATGCTCGTTCCTCGCCTCCGCAACGTCCGAGAGCATCGAGACCACGCTCGAGCTCGCCAACGAGGTTCAGGACGGCGTTCGTTCTTGCCCCATCGTCATGTGCGGCTGTGTGCCGTCGCGCTATGGCGACGACCTGCCTGACGAGCTGCCCGAGGTCGCTGCCTTTGTGAAGGCCGACGAGGAGGACGGCATCGTGGCGGTCATCGATGGCGTACTGGGTGTCGAGCGTGAGATCGCTGCCTATATTCCGCAGGTCAAGCGCACTGTCGAGGGCGCTGTCGCCTACGTCAAGATCTCCGATGGCTGCAATCGCTTCTGCAGCTTCTGCATGATCCCCTACATTCGCGGTCGCTATCATTCGCGCAATGCCGAGAGCATTATCTCCGAGGTGCGCGATCTGGTTGCCGGCGGCGTGCGTGAGATCGTGCTGATCGGCCAGGACACGGGCATCTGGGGTACCGACTTTGCCGACGAGGACGTCGCCGATGGCTCGCCGCGCAATCTGGCACAGCTGCTGCGTGCCGTCGCTGAGGCCGTGCGCCCGCACAACGTCTGGGTCCGCGTGCTCTACCTGCAGCCCGAGGGCATGACTGACGAACTCATCGAGACGATACGCGATACGCCCGAGGTGCTGCCCTATATCGACATCCCCGTCCAGCACTGCAGCGCGCGCGTCCTCAAGGCCATGCGTCGCTCCGGTTCGCGCCAGGAGCTCGAGGATCTGTTCCGCGACCTTCGCGAGCGCATCCCCGGTATCGTGATTCGCTCCACGGCCATGGTCGGCTTCCCGACCGAGACCGACGACGAGTTTCGTGATCTTATCGACTTTATGGACACCGTCGGCTTTGACTACACGAGCGTCTTTGCCTACTCGCAGGAGGAGGGCAGCCTGGCCGCTAAGATGGAGGGTCAGGTCGACGAAGAGGTCAAGCTCGAGCGCGCCCAGGTTGCCATGGACCTGGCCGAGTCGCTCGGTTTTGCCGCCACCGCCGCACATGTGGGCGAGCGCGCCCAGGTGATCGTCGACGGTATCGAAGAAACCGAGGACGGCGCCGAGCTGATCGGCCATGCCTGGTTCCAGGCGCCCGATTCCGATGGCGCGGTGCATCTGGATGCCAGCGAGGCATCTGTGGGCGATATTCTGACTGTCGAGTTTACCGATAGCTTCTGCTATGAGCTTATCGGCCATGTTGTGGAGTAGGAGAGCATCGTGGCAAACGAGAGCAATAAGGAACTGACGAGTGTTTGGACGCCCGCCAACATCGTGACGTGCGTTCGCATCGTCTTTATCCCGGTGTTCATGATCGTGTCGGCGCTTTCTCACACGAGTGTTGCCGGTACGGATTGGAGCGCCTT
>CABUGR010000150.1 GCA_902491135.1 uncultured Collinsella sp.
CCTGCGCAACCTGGGCAACTTCGCCACGCTCTTCGTGGGCATTGCATTTGCGTCGCTGCTGCTGCTCTTTGGCCTGGCGATTCTGCCCACGATGACGCACTACGCGGACAACCTCGAGACGAGCCTGGTCGCCGAGCACCAGTACACGCTCAAGGCTCCGCTGGAGCTCGAGGGCACCGCCGAGGAGCGCGAGCAATGGTCAGCACTCGAGCGCTTGCAGTCGGTTGACGGCGCGCTGCTTTCCGCCGCCCAGGATCCCGATGACGAGCTCGATGACGCGGCCGATGCGGCGCAGGCGGCAGCCGATGCCGCGACCGCATCTCCGTCTGCCGAGAGCCTGACCGCAGCGCAGGATGCGCTTGCCAAGGTCCAGGACAAGAAGGATGCGCTTTATGCGCGCCTCGATGACCTTGCCGATGCCCTCGGCTGTGACCGCGACGAGGCTATCGACCTGATCGACAAGGCCTCTAAGATCGACACTGACAACGACGATATCCACCCGGTCAATACGACCGACAACGGCGCGAATAAGATTGCCCAAGCCGAAAAATATGCCGTTTACCAGCTGCAATACAACCGCGGCGATGGTAATGGCGAGGAGACGATTTCCGTCTACGGCATCTCGCCCGATTCGCGCTATTGGAAAGACCTCAACGTGGGCGATGGGCGCGTCGTCTTTGGCGGCGGTCTGCTCGATAAGTTTGGCTGGAGCGAGGGCCAGAAGGTCACGCTCAGCGACAAGTACGAGGGCGAGCATTATTCCCTTGAGTACGCGGGCAAGGATTGTGCCTGGGGCTCAAAGTCGGACATGAATATCTATATGAGTGTCGACGACTTTAACGAGCTGTTCGGCAACGACGCCGCCTATTTTAACGGCTATGTGAGCAACGAGAAGCTCGACCTCGACGCGCGCTACTTTGCCGGCGACACCACGCCCGACGACATGCGTGCCGTGGGCGACCAGTTCATCGGCATGATGAGCAAAATGATTGGCATGATGGTTGGGCTTGCGGTGTTCATCTTCTTGCTGTTTATGTATCTGCTGACCAAGGCTGTGATCGACCACAGCGCCCGCTCGATCAGCTACATGAAAGTCTTTGGCTATCGCGATAGCGAGATCTCGCATCTGTACATCCGCTCGATCACGCTGTGCGTGGCGGCGTCGCTCGTGCTGAGCCTGCCCGTGATCATCGGCTCGCTCACGGCCATCTTCCGCTCGATGCTGCTCGCCTACAACGGCAATATTGAGATCTACGTGCCCGCTTGGTCTATGGCTGCATGCGTCGGCATTGGCTTTGCGACCTACCTGGTCGTGGCGCTGCTACACACGCGCTCCATCAAGCGCGTGAGCCTGGCCGAGGCCCTCAAGGTGCAGGAGTAGTCATCGGGGACAGTCTTTGCCGATTCGCCGGTTCGCCGGCCGTGCTGGCAAGGACTGTCCCCAGCTGCCGGCAGGAAAGGAACGTCCCTAGCTGCCAGGTGGCGAGGCACTCATTTAAGTCCGTCCCCAATGAGTGGTTTCAGTCATTTAAGTCTGTCCCCAATGACTAGGTGCCGCGCTTGACATTAACTCTGCTTTAACTGGTACCATCCTCTATGTCTGTAACGCCATATAGACCGAGGGGATAGATCTATGACCGCAACTGCACCCGCAGCACCCGCTAAGGTGTACTTCACCAACCTGCGCACGCATGCTCGCGAGAGCCAGCTCGACAAGCTCAAGCGCCTCATCCGTCACGCCGGTATCGAGCAGATCGACTTTGAGAACAAGTTCGTCGCCATCAAGATTCACTTTGGCGAGCTGGGCAACCTGAGCTTTTTGCGCCCCAACTACGCCCGCGCCGTCGCGGACGTCGTGAAGGAGCTGGGCGGCAAGCCCTTCCTCACCGACTGCAATACGCTCTATGTCGGCAGCCGCAAAAACGCGCTCGAGCACATCAATACCGCCTACCAGAACGGCTTTACCCCGTATGCCACGGGTTGCCAGATCATCATTGCCGACGGCCTCAAGGGCACCGACGAGGCGCTCGTCCCGGTCGAGGGCGGCGAGTACGTGCACGAGGCCAAGATCGGTCGGGCACTCATGGATGCCGATATCGTGATCAGCCTCACCCACTTTAAGGGCCATGAGCAGGCCGGTTTTGGCGGCGCCATGAAGAACCTGGGCATGGGAGGCGGCAGCCGTGCCGGCAAGATGGAGCAGCATGCCGCCGGCAAGCCGAACGTCGCGACCGAGCACTGCGTTGGCTGCCGTGCCTGCGAAAAGATCTGCGCGTACAACGCTATCTCGTTCGACGGCACCCGCGAGCGCGAGCTTGCCAGCGGCGCTACTCGCACGGTGCACGTGGCTGTCATCGACCACGATCGCTGCGTGGGCTGCGGACGCTGCATTGCGGCATGCAACCAGGACTGCATCAAGCCCGGTTATGAGGCCGCGGCCGACGTGCTCAACTGCAAGATTGCCGAGTACACCAAGGCCGTCGTCGACGGCCGCCCGAGCTTCCATATCTCGCTTGCCATGGATATCAGCCCCAACTGCGATTGCCATCCCGAAAACGATACGCCTATCGTCAACGACATCGGCATGTTCGCGAGCTTCGACCCGGTCGCTATCGATCAGGCCTGCGCCGATGCCGTCATGGCATCCGAGCCGCTGCCCAACACCGAGCTCACCGACAGCGCCGCCAAGATGGAGCATAACCACGAGCATCTGGAGGGCGAGCAGGCGCGCGACCCCTTCTGCATCACGCATCCCGATACCGATTGGCGCGCGTGCATCGCGCATGCCGAGAAGATCGGCCTTGGCACGAGCGAGTACGAGCTCATCGAGGTCAAGTAGCGCCTAGCTATTGGACAAAACAAGCGCCTTTGTAGCGCTAGTTGAGCAAAAGCCGCCCGTGAGCACAGCGCCCACGGGCGGTTTTTCAGAAGTGCGGTGAAAAATCGAATACCGCCGACCACAAACCGTTTTTTGGCAACAAAACCCCAGACGTTGCTTTTTGCCTAAAAATTCTTGTCGAGGAAGTCGTCGACCGTGTTCCAGTAGAGCTCGGGGTCAACTTGCGCACTCTTGGCGTGGGTGGCGCCATGGATAGTGAGCTTTTGCTTGACCTTGCTGGCGCACGCGTCGTAGTTTTGGTCGAGCATGCTGTACGGCACAAAAGTGTCCTGGTCGCCGTGGATAAACAGCATGGGAACCGTCGCGTGTTTGAGTTGCTCCACACTGCTCGCCTTATGAAAGTCGTAGCCCGCGCGCACGTTGCACACCAAGTTTGCTACATCGAGCAAGGGAAAGCTGGGCAGGCCGAACACGTCCTTGAGCTGCAGGGAAAACTCGTCCCAAACACTCGTATAACCACAGTCCTCGATAATGCATTTCACGTTTGCAGGCAGAGATTCCCCCGCGACGTTCATAGCGGTTGCTGCGCCCATCGATTCGCCAAAGACAAGAATGCGCGCCTGGGGGTCAGCCTGAACGATTTGCTCGATCCATGCGACGATATCGAGGCGCTCGGGCCAGCCCATGCCGATATAGTCGCCGCCGGAGCGCTCGTGGGCGCGGGCGGCAGGCGCGAGCACATTCATGCCACGGTCGTGGAAGCGCTTGGCGTATCGAGCCATGCCGATGGGCTCGTTGGTATATCCATGCAGGCAGACGGCGTAATCGTGGGTGTTCTCCGAGGCAGTAAAATACCAGGCGGCGAGCTCGGTTCCGTCATCTGCGGTGAGGCCGCTGCTCTCGCGGTTCTCTTTAAACCATGCCCGCGCCTCGGCATCCTCGGCATCCGGCTGCTCACTTTCTTTGTCGTTCTTGCTATCCTGCATCATCTTCATGGTGTATGGCGCGCGGGGATTCAGCGCGAAGTCAAACAGAAAGTTGCCGGCAAATCCGAGCAGCGCAACGACAACCACCAGTGCAATGATGCCGGCTATCTTGAGCTTTCGATGGGAACGTGCGTTTTGAGCCATGCGGTATTCTCCTATAAGATGTTAATACATCAACATTTAATGCAAGCGCATTATGGACGTTCGCCGTTGATGCGTCAACAGGCAAAGAATGGGTAAACAAAGGGTCACGTATGGTGCAAATTTCGCACGTACCTAGACGCTTTGATATAGTGTTGAGAACTCTTTACGTTGGAGGATGTAACCGGCATGTCCGATTCGAGCGACAGTTCTAAGCCGCGACCCAAGACCGCGGCCGTTCCACACTACACAGTGGGCGAGGAGATCATGAACTCCGTCACCCATGGTGTTGGATGCCTGCTGGGCA
>CABUGR010000151.1 GCA_902491135.1 uncultured Collinsella sp.
GACCAACCTCAACTCTGTGGGCAAAGCAGAGTAACAGCAAGGGTACTCCGACTCGCTACATATCCCGGGGAGGGACGAGGGTTTAGTTCCCCAATCGTCCTCGGGCATGCAAAAAGCCTCGCTGCGCACTTCGTGCGGCGAGGCTTTTTGCCCCCTGCGGAAAGATTGGGGAACTAAGCCCTCGTCCCTCCCAGGTTGACCTACTCGAGGTCGTCGCCCTTGTGGCGTTGGGGCGGAAATGGGTGGGGCGTCAGGGCTACTTTGTTGATGAGGGGTTAGTATGCCCGGGCTTGGTTGGGGAAGGTTTTGTCTAGGGATGCTTGGAGCTTTTCGAACGATGCTCGCAAGTTGTGGCTTTGGTCGGTTGAGCGTTTTGGCTGCGAGGTGGGGGAGTCGAGGAGGCCGTTTCTCTGTGTCGGGGGGAAGGAGAAAAGGTCTGCATGTGTTAGGGATGGCTGCTGTGCTGCGTCATTGGAAGAATGCATGCTTATGCGGCCTCCTCGATGTCCACCAAAAGGTTGCGCACGGGGTGTGCTGCTAGGTCCCGTGCGTTGGCAGTATTATGCCGCGGCTGCTGCAAAGAAGTGCTAAAGAAAGGCTTAATGAGGTTTGACGTTGCGATGAAACCGCAGGTAAAAGCTATCGAGTAACACTCTTGAAAGGTTTTGGGCTTAAGGGCTTTCTAAGGTTTGTGGCACGGATGTGGCTTGCCTGTGTGGGGCGTGTGGACGGCTCGTTCCTAGCGCTGCGGTGCGGCGGCGCGTACTTGTTCGATGACCTTTTCCATCGTGGCGTCGATGTGGTCTTTTTTGAGCTCGCATTCCCAGATGGTTATGGGCGTCCAGCCCATTTGAGTGAGTGCTGCCACGGCAGCGTGGTCGCGCTCGACGTTGCGACGGAACTTTGCCTCCCAAAACTCAACGTTGCGCTTGGGCTGGCTAGGGTTGCACTTGGGGCAGCGGTGCCAAAAGCAGCCGTTGACGAAGATGGCGATTTTGCGCCCGGGGAAGGCGATGTCGGGTTTGCCGGGAACCTTCCATTCCAAGCGATAGCCCGTAAGGCCCGCGGCGCGCAGGCGCTGTCGTACGAGCAGCTCGGGCTTGGTGTTGGCGCGCTTGTTGCCCTTCATGGACTTTTTGATGGCGGCGCGACGGCGCACGAGCTCACGCTCGTCGGCGGAAAGGTCCGAGGTATCGATGCCGTCGAGCAGACCGGGCTTGGGACGCTTTTTGCTGCGGCGCTTAGGTGCGCGCTTGGGTTTGGCGGCGGGGTGTTCGGTCGTGGCGGCCTTGGCATCTTTGGCAGTGCTGTTGGCCTCAAGCCGATCTTCCTTCAGCTCAATCAGGGCATCGATAAGCCCCTTGTCGGCGGGCATCCATTCCACCGTGGCAAGCGAGGTGCGCGGAATCCAGCGGATATCGAGCTGGCGGTCGTGCTTCTGGGGCTCATCGGATTCATCGGCGAGCGAGCAGTAGTAGCACTCCATGGAGAGATGAAAATCGGGGTAGTCGTACTCAACGGTGTAAAAATCGCGCAGGTTGGTGACTTTTACCTGCAGCTCTTCCATAAGCTCGCGTCGCACGGCGTCTTCGGGTGTCTCGCCGCGCATGAGCTTGCCACCGGGGAACTCCCAAAGTCCCTGCATGTTGCCATAGCCGCGCTGCACGGCAAGTAACTCATCGGATCCTTCCTTGCGAATGATCCCAGCGGCAACATGAACAGTCTTCAACAGGAGTCCTCTCTCATCATCAACACGTGGCAGGGTAGCTATCCGTACCTTACACAACGGTAAGGCAAGCGTAAGCCATATCGATGGTAGCCGACTCGTCTTCTTGCGACTATAGATGCCGTAGACTAATCGCAAGAAAGGACTCGGTATGCAAACCACGCACATGGCGACCCCGGTACTGGAGGTCGCGCATCTCGAAAAGGTATATGGGGCGCTGGGCAACGTGACCCGCGCGCTCAACGACGTCAGCTTTACCGTCAACCGCGGTGAATTTGTTGGCATCATGGGCGCTTCGGGCTCGGGCAAGTCGACGTTGCTCAACTGCGTGTCGACCATCGATAGCGCCACAAGTGGCACGATCCGCATCAACGGGCAGGACGTGACGCGCATGAAGCAGGCTAAGCTTTCGCAGTTCCGCCGCGAGGAGCTCGGCTTTATCTTCCAGGACTCCAACCTGCTCGATACGCTCACGGCACGCGAGAACATCGCCCTGCCGCTCACCATCGCCCGCACAAACTCGGCAGAGATCTCGACCCGCGTGCAAGATGTGTCAGCGCGCCTCTCCATCAGTCAGGTGCTCGACAAGTATCCCTACCAGATGTCCGGCGGTCAGCAGCAGCGCGTTGCCGCAGCTCGTGCGCTTGTCACCGACCCCACCATGATCATGGCCGACGAGCCCACCGGCGCCCTCGATTCTAAAAGCGCTCGTCTGCTGCTCGAGAGCCTGGAGGCCCTCAATCGCCGCCTGCGCGCCACCGTGCTCATGGTCACGCATGACAGCTTTGCCGCCAGCTACACGAGCCGCGTGTTGTTTATCCGCGACGGCAAGATCTTCACCGAGCTGCGCCGCGGCGACACCGGCCGCCGAGAGTTCTTCGACCGCATTATGGAGGTCGTTGCCATGATGGGCGGTGAGGGCTCCGATGCTCTGTAAACTCGCTTGGGGCAACGTCCGCCGTGCCGGCCGCGACTACCTCGTCTACCTTTTGACGCTCACCCTGGGCGTCACGGTCTTCTATGCCATTAACACCATCTCGATGCAGGTCGACATCGCCGGAATCGATGAAAAGGGCTTGGCGCAGGTAATGGGCAGCATGCTCGGCGACCTGACGTACTTTTTGGCCGGTGTCATGGCCTTTTTGATGGTGTATGCCAATAACTTCATCATGAAACGCCGCAAGAAGGAGTTTGGCCTGTACCAGGTGCTCGGCATGGGGCGTGGGCGCGTCGCCACGATCATGGCGCTCGAGACCGTGATAGTGTCGGTCGTGGCCTTTGTCGCCGGCATTGTGCTGGGTGTGGGACTCTCCCAGCTCATGACGTTCTTTACGGCCTCGCTTTTTAAGACACAGATTGCCAATTTCCACTTCTTTTTCTCGGTGCATGCGTTCAATCTGACCCTTGCCTGCATGCTCGTAATGTTTGTGCTCACGCTACTGCTGAACCTTCGCGCCGTGCGTCGTACCAAACTCATCGAGCTTATGGGTGCCGAGCGTCGCAACGAGAGCATCAAGACACGCAACCCCTGGATCGCGATTGCCATCTTTGCCGTGGGCGTGGTGCTTGTGGGCGTGGCCTATTACCGTCTGCTACGTGATGGGTTCCCGCTAACCGCGACGGACAGCAAGCTGCAAGAGGCCATGAACCAGTTTGGTATTACGACCGCTATGGTTACCGTGGGCACCTTTGCCCTGTTCTGGGGACTCTCGGGCATGCTCATCAAGCTGCTGCAGAGCCTGCGCGGCGTGTATTGGCGCGGCCTCAACATGTTTACCGTGCGCCAGCTTGCGGCCAAGGTCAACACGGTGTGCTTTTCGATGGGCGTCATCGCGATGCTTCTGTTTTTGGCCATCACCTCGGTGACGTGCGGTATGTCGATTGCCAACGTGATGAACGAAAACCTGGAGCGCTATAACCCTGTTGACGTGTCGCAGACGTATGTCTATTACACGCCCGATACGCTCGACTTCTACAAAGAGTCTTTCAATCCGTCTGAGGCCGATCGAATGGTGCTGGCCGATAGTACGGTCGATTTGTACTCCGCATGGCACGGCGATTCATGGCACGGCGATCGTAAGGGCAAGTCGGCGGACAACAACGACGAGACCGGCAAGAAGGTCAATATCGCCGATGTTGCCGGCGAGCATGTGCAGATCGATTCGTATCTGAGTTACCCGCTTGGCGGTTCGGATCCTTCGGTGACTCCAAGTGAAATGTGCAAGGCCATGGGCGAAAAGCTTCCCAAGGCGTTCGGGGGTAGCAATGCCGATACGATGGGTCTGTTTGTGACGCCGGCGAGCCAGTACAACAAACTGCGCCAGATGATGGGCGAGGAGCCGGTGCACATCGGTCACGACCAGTATCTGCTCACGTGTGATATGGGCGGCGAGCTGGTCGACCTGTACACCAAGTATATGGCTGGCGGCCATGCCCTTACCTTGGGCGGGCATACGCTCAAGCCCGCAACCGATAAGTCGGACGAAGATGCGGCGGCCATCGCCAACTCGGCGATGGGCAGTAA
>CABUGR010000152.1 GCA_902491135.1 uncultured Collinsella sp.
GGTCGGTAATGTCCTCGCGCGGCAGGTCAAACACAATCGAGCCGTTATCGATGCAGATGACGCGATCAGCGGTGCGATCGAGGTCGGACGTAATGTGGCTCGAGAGCAGCACACTGTGCTGGCCGTCGGCGACAAAGGCAAGCAGCTCATCAAGCAGTTCCTCGCGTGCCATGGGATCGAGGCCCGCGGTGGCTTCGTCCAAAACGAGCAGCTTGGCCTTGTGACTGAGCGCACAGGCAAGCTGCAGTTTCATGCCCATGCCGCGGGAGAGGTCCTTGACCTTTGTCTTGGGATCGAGGCCAAATCGGTTGATGAATCCGGCGAACGTTTCGCGGTCCCACGTGGGGTACGCTGGGCCTACGAGCGACTCGATCTGGCCCACCTTGAGCGTGGAGGGGAAGGGGCACGTGTCCAGGACAAGACCGACGCGGGAGCGTAGATGGCGTTGCGACTCATCGGGCGCGTCGGCGCCACAGCGCTGCCCAAACAGGTGCACTTCGCCGGCATCGAGCTTTATAAGCCCGAGAGCAGCTCGAATCGTCGTTGTTTTGCCAGCACCGTTGGCACCAACAAAGCCGATGATCTGGCCAGGCTCCACGGCAAGCGTGACGTCGCGCAGCGAAAAGCGGTCGCTTACAGCGTGTGAGATGCCTTTGAGTTCAAGCAAGTTTTGCATGGTATAGCCTTTCTTGCAGATGGCTACTGCATGGTTTCGGGGGCTACCAGGTCGAGCATCTCGTGCAGTTTGTCGCGCGTGACGCCCAGGGTTTCGGCTTGGCTCGCCGCTTTCGCAAGTAGCTCTTCGATATGGCAGAGCTGGTTTTCGCGCAAAAGCTCCTGGTTGCCCTCGGCGACAAAACAGCCCTTGCCCTGCACGGTGCAGATAAACCCGAGTTGCTCCAAGTCGGCGTAGGCACGCTTGGTGGTGATTACGCTCACGCCCAGGTCGCTCGCGAGTGCACGGATGCTGGGGAGTTTGGCTCCCGCAGCGAGCGTGCCCGAAAGGATCCGAGCTTTGACCTGCGAGGCTATTTGCTCGTAGATGGGCTTATCGCTCGAATTGGATAGGATGATGTCCACAGCGGCTCCTTAGCTGTTGGGCTACACGTGTATATAACCGGTAAGCACAGTATATATACACTATACACAATTATGCAAGAGGTAAATAGGGAATAGCCCATCGGTGCCGCGCTTGCTCCAAAACAATCTCAATCTGTAACACCTGGGTCCGTTTTTGGTCGCTAGCTGTTACAGATTGAGATGTTATTTGCCCGCCTGCCTATTTGTCTCAATCTGTAACAGTAGGAGTCGATTTGCGCGGCTAGATGTTACAGAACGAGACATTGGCTGCCTGCCTTTCCGTTTATCTCGATTTGTAACAGCTAGACCCAATTTGGGTGGTCAGGTGTTAGAGATTGAGATTGTGTCGGCGGGCAAGTTTGTTTGTCTCAACCTGTAACACCTGGGTCCGTTTTTGGTCTCCTGCTGTTACAGATTGAGACAGTCTGCTGCAGAATACTTCCGATAACTAGCCGTTCACGTTCTGACTGATGAATTTGTCCTGATAGGTGCCCTAGAGCGGGATTTCGCGGCTACAATAGGGCGGTTACAACGACGTAATGCACTCAATACAAGAAAGGATCCGCATGGCAAGCCTGTCGGATGAAATCTCGTCGCGCCGCACATTCGCGATCATCAGCCACCCGGACGCCGGTAAGACCACGCTTACCGAGAAGCTGCTGCTCTATACCGGCAGCATCCAGACTGCCGGCTCGGTCAAGGGCAAGAGTTCGGCCAAGCATGCCGTCTCGGACTGGATGGACATCGAGAAGGAGCGCGGTATCTCCGTTACCTCCTCGGTGCTGCAGTTCACCTATAACGGCGCCTGCGTCAATATCCTCGATACCCCCGGCCACCAGGACTTCTCGGAGGATACCTACCGTACCCTTATGGCCGCCGACGCCGCGGTCATGGTCATCGACGGCGCCAAGGGCGTCGAGGCCCAGACCAAAAAGCTCTTTAAGGTCTGCACGCTGCGCCACATTCCCATCTTCACCTTTGTGAACAAGCTCGACCACGAGGCTCGCGATCCGTTTGAGCTTATGGAGGAGATTGAGAACGTCCTGGGCATCAACACGTATCCCATGAACTGGCCGATTGGCAGCGGCCGTAACTTCCGCGGCGTGTTCGACCGCCAGACCCGTCGCGTTATCGCTTTTGAGGGCGATGGCCACGCCAACGCCACCAAGAAGGTCGCCGAGGTTGAGGCCGAGCTGGGCGACCCCGCCATGGATGAGCTCATCGGCGAGGAGAACCATAAGAACCTGATGGACGACATCGAGCTGCTCGATGGCGCCGGCGACGAGCTCGACTTGGATGCCGTGGCCTGCGGCAAGCTGAGCCCGGCGTTCTTTGGCTCGGCGCTCACCAACTTTGGCGTGGAGCCCTTCCTCAAGGAGTTCCTGCGTCTGGCCCCGACGCCGCGCGCCTATACCGATACGCTCACCAGCGAGCCGGTCGATCCCTGCCGCGACGACTTTAGCGGCTTCGTGTTTAAGATCCAGGCCAACATGGACAAGAACCACCGTGACCGCATCGCCTTTGTGCGTATTTGCTCGGGCAAGTTCGAGCGCGGCATGGACGCCTTCCACGTGCAGGGCAACCGCAAGCTTAAGCTTGCCACGGGTACGTCGATGATGGCCGATGACCGTGCCATCGTGGACGAGGCGTACGCAGGCGATATCGTGGGCCTGTTCGATCCGGGTATCTTTAGCATCGGCGACACCGTGTGCTCTGGCAAGCGCCAGGTGCAGTATCCGCAGATCCCGACGTTTGCCCCCGAGATGTTCGCTCGCATTACGCAGGTCGACACGCTCAAGCGCAAGCAGTTCGTCAAGGGCATGGAGGAGCTTGCCCAGGAGGGTGCCATCCAGATCTTCCGCGAGCTGGGTGCCGGCATGGAGAGCGTCATCGTGGGCGTGGTTGGCGTGCTGCAGTTTGAGGTGCTCGAGCGCCGTCTCAAGACCGAGTACCGTGTTGAGGTTCGTCGCCAGCCGCTACCCTATACGGACATCCGCTGGATCCAGAACGACCCCGATACCATCGATATCCCGGGCCTTTCGCTCACGCGCGACACGCTGCGCGTCGAGGACATGCGCGGCGGCAAGCTGCTGCTGTTCACGAGTTCGTGGAACGTGGATTGGGCGACCGACCACAACCCCGACCTTATCCTGTCGGAGTTTGGCAACGTGGCCTTTTAACGCATCGGCGCGGTGGCCCTACGGGGCTGCCGCGCCGTTTGCTTGCCTTATGCCGTGTGTGCGGCTATTATACCCACCGTCGTCTCAAGACCGGGGCGTCCGAGCAGTTCGGGTCCGATATCCTGCTCGTTAAACCTAAAACCAAAGGAGTACATAATGATCAAGAAGGTCATGGAGGACTACAAGGTCCTGTTGCGGAGCATTCCCGCGGCAACGGTTTCGCTGTTTTTCGTGAGCGTCATCATGATGAACCTGCTGGCCAAAAAAGAGCTTATCAGCCTGCCGTATCTGGCACTCGATTGCGGCTTTGTGGTGAGCTGGGTTTCGTTTTTGTGCCAGGACATGATCTGCAAGCGCTTTGGTGCCAAGGCATCCATCAAAATCTCTATCCTCGCGCTGCTGGTCAACCTTGCCGTGAGCCTGTGCTTTTGGGCATGCTCGCTCACGCCCGGCATGTGGGGCGCTTACTACGACACGGGCATGATCGAGGTCAACACCGCTCTTAACGCCACCATCGGCGGCACCTGGTACGTGGTGTTGGGCTCTTCGCTGGCAATGCTCGTTTCTGCCGTGGTTAACTCCACGCTCAACCAGTCGCTCGGCCGTATGCTCAAAAAGAATAACTTTGCGAGCTTCGCCTTCCGCTCCTATGTGTCCACGGGTGTTGGCCAGTTTATCGACAACCTGGTCTTTGCCATCGTGGTGAGCCACACGTTCTTTGGTTGGACCTGGGTGCAGGTCCTTATGTGCTCGCTGACCGGCGCTGTTGCCGAGCTGCTGTGCGAGGTCTTCCTAAGCCCCGTGGGCTACAAGGTCGTGCGCGGCTGGGAGCGCGAGAATGTGGGCTCCGAGTACCTCGAGCGCCACGCAACCGCCTAAGGAGCAAGTATGCGGGTTTTGATCACGGGTGCTTCGGGCGGTATCGGAGCCGCATGCGTGCAGCGCTTTTTGGACGAGGGCCACGAGGTCGTGGGCTTTGATCTGCTGCCG
>CABUGR010000153.1 GCA_902491135.1 uncultured Collinsella sp.
GTATAGATATACGAAGTGAAGGTGGTTGCCTCGCGCTGCAGAAGCTCATGAGCCGGGATCAAATCGATCATGGAGCCACCGCAAGCAATCCAGTAGACGCTGTCGAACTTGCCCTTCTCGGCAATTGCCTCTTTGATCAGATCGTGTGCGTTCATATCCAGTTCCTTTCTTGTTTGGCCCGCAATCAATGACGTTGGTTGCGTGGCCGATGGTTGTTTTAGTCAATCAGATATTTCTCGAATGCGGCCATGTTCTTGGCATCTGCCGCCGCCGGGTCATCGTAGTAACGACCGTCCGTGATTTCCTGGCCCAGCATGCCGTCGAAACCATGGGCGTTGAGTGTGGCGACGAAGGCGTCCATATCGTGCTTGCCATCGCCCCACACCAGATGGCCATACGGGTCACCGTCGATAAAGTGCATCTCGTGAATTGCCCCATCACCAAAGGCGGCAAACCAGTCCTCGAGCGTCTCGCCTGCAACGCCCATCGCGGTTGTATCAACCATGGGCTGTAAGTACGGGCTCGCGACCTCGTCAATCATGCGCTTCGCATCGGAAACCGTCGTCACAAGGTTGCTCTCCTCGGGACGCAGGCTTTCCATCGTAAGCACCAGACCGTGCTCGCCGGCATACTCCGCCAGAATGGACAAGTGCTCGCGGCTGCGCTTCCAGGCTTCCTCGCGGTCCTCGTCCCAGTCGCCCCAGCCCGAGTTGACGGACATACGGTCGCACCCAAGTACCTCGGCAAGCTCAATGCCGTGTTTAAAGTACGCCAGGCTGCGCTGTTCATGCAGCGGCTTGCGTGCGCAGTACTGCCAAGGATAGACAACATTCTCGGGGCACAGAGTACGATACCTAAGCCCACGGTCTGCAGCCTTTTTCGCCAGGACCTCAGCCTCAAAGTAGCCCGTATGGTCGAGCGTCACATGTGGCTCTGCACACCACAGCTCAATGGACTCAAAGCCCAAGCGCTGCTGCACATCAAGGAAGTAATCGAGCGACCACATGATGTAGTGGATATTCATGCCCGCAATCTGCTCGCGACGCAGCGTCGGTTTGGATTCAGACATCTTATGCCTCCTTATTTCGATCGAACACGATTTGTCCGTCCGACATCGTCATATCAACCGCAAGATCGCGTGCGTCGCGATAATCGAGGTCGAACACATCCCGATCGAGCACGCAGATATCGGCAAGCTTGCCAACCTCAAGCGTACCCAGCTCGTCTTCGCGAATCAGATCGTACGCGCCCCCGGCAGTCCAAGCGCGCAAGAGCTCGACAAGCGTCAGCGTGTTGACCTCATTCACGGGCAGTCCGTCGGCGAAGAATCCGCCGCACGCGCTGTAGATTGACTCGCCCAGGCTCGGAATCAGCAGTGGCAAATCCGTTCCACAGCACACTGTGCATCCGGAATCTTCCATGCCGCGGCGATTCCAGCTGTGCAAAAGTCGCGTCTCGCCAATTTGTCGACGCATCATCGACAGGCAATCCTCGCGCCGGTCCAGCGTCAGAATCTGCGGATAGACCTCGCAAATTCCACCTAACTTGCCAAACTCGACAAGATCGGTCGGGTCAGAGTTCTCGAGATCGGTAATCGCATGGCGGCGAAGCATCCGTCCATGCTCGCCTCGAGGCAGCGAGGCATAGAGCGCCACGGTGCGGCGAACGGCGCCATCGCCCTGGCAATGCAAGGAGTATCGGAAGCCCTCAGCATCAATTGCACGCAGCTCGTTCTCAATCAGATCCCACTCTGGCTCCTCGACGACCGTCTTGCCGGCAGCGCCCGCATCGGCCGTGTCCTCATAGGGGTCAATCATCTCGGCAAGCCCCGCCCATACGCCGCGATCGGTCATACGGTTGAAGCCAGAAAAACGAACGAACGGTCCCCGGAAGCGCTCTCGCGCCTCGCGGGCATATGCCAGATTTGCACCGGCGCCCACCGGCTGCGACATCATAGAGACGCGAACCGTCAGCTCACCAGATTCCTCACGGCGAGCCATTTCGTCGGCAAAGCCGTAGTAGTCATCAAACGCCATTTCCTTGATGGCGGTAACGCCGCGCTCGTTAAGCATGCTCATGTAGTCCGAATACCCGGCACGCACCTCGGGCAGCGCAAGGAAATCGCTCATCATGCGCCAGATCTTCTCGGCATAGCACGCCTGGGGTGTAAAGCCATATCGCGCACTGGCGGCAGCATTGAGAACGCAGGTCTCCGCACCCGATGTAAAGCAGACGACAGGGATATCGCCAAAACACTCGTCAAACACAGCTGCTGTATTTGCGTTCTCGGCATCCGATGCCAACGTTTCGGGTAGGTTGTGGCCAAAAGCCGCCGCGCAATCCGGATGACCTTCTTTCCATGCACGCAAGAGCGACACGGCCTCTTTGGCATCAGCAATGCCGGACAGATCAGACCCCAACGTCCGCAGCGCCCAACCTGTATAGAAGGTATGCACATCGATCAGGCCAGGCATGACAGTGCGGTCGCCCAGGTCAACTACCTCGTCCGCCTGGGTCAAATACGAAGCTACCTCACACTTGGTGCCAACAGCCTCAATTCGATTGCCACGGACCGCTACGAAACCTTCAAACGGCAGGTCCCCCGTACCGGTAAAGACGCTCTTAGACGTCAGGACCGTCAAACGATCGGACATCACAACCACCTACGCCGGAAGCATGCCGGAAATGGCAGTAATGACCAAGCCAAACACGACCATGAAGATGAAGAACTTCCAAATGGTCTTCCACCATTGGCCAAACGAAATCTTAGCCACGGCAAGGCCGGCGACCGTCATGCCCGCCACGGGGCTGATGGTGTTGATGGTCTGGTTGGCAAACTGGAGCGCGGTGACGGCCGCCTCGGGATTGAGGCCCATGAGCTCGGTCAGGGGGCCCATAACGGGCATGGTGAGCGCCGCCAGGCCAGAACTCGAGGGAACCAGCAAAGAGAGCAGACCAAGGACGACATACATAAACGTGGTGTAGACGGCGGCGGGTGCACCGGCGAGCGCGGTAGCGAGCGCCTGGAGGATGGTGTCGATGATCATGCCGCCCTCGGCGATGACCAGAATACCGCGAGCGATACCGATAACGACGGCAGCGTACGCAAAGTCGGCGAGACCCTTAACGAACTCCTCTGCGATCGTCTGCTGGTCAAGTCCGCCCAGGATACCGGCAAGCAAGCCCATGCCAAGGAACACGGCGGAAATCTGATTCATGTACCAGCCCTGGGTAACAAGACCCCAGACGATAATGCCCATACCGCAAGCAAAATCGATAAGCACGAGCTTCTGACGGATAGTGAACTCTTCCTCGATGGAGGCATCGGTCACGGAAAATTCAATACGCTTGAGCTTATCGTCCTCGTACACAATGGACGACTCGGGGTTTTTCTTGACGCGCATGGCGTAGCGCATGGCCCATGCGATACCGACGGCAGTGAAGATGACCCAAGAAACGGCGCGCAGCCACAGTTGCGGATTACCCTCGATGCCAATGATGCCTTGGGCGATCAAAACATTAAACGGGTCGATGGTCGAAGCACAATATCCCAGGTTAGGACCAAGGAAGCAGATGATGAATGCCGTCATCGAGTCATAACCGATACCCATCATGATGGGAATGAAGATGGCATAGAACGGCAGGGCTTCCTCAGACATACCAAACGTAGTGCCGCAAATGGACAGCAATGTCATCGTGATGGGAATGATGAGGATGTCCTTGTTCTTGAGCTTTTTAATCACACGGCTCATGCCGGCATTCAAAGCGTTGGTCTTGGTGATGATCGCGAACGATCCGCCAATCAATAAGACGAACGCAACGACGTCGGCAGCCTCTTGGATACCCTTGGTGGGCGCTTGCAGAACCGCGAAGATATCCTGGCCCAGATTGATGGTCTCGCCGGTCTCGGAATCGGTGTAGTTCTTATCGACCTGTTCATAGGTTCCAGCTACGGCGACTTCACGCTCGCCCGCCGCTGTCGAAATCGTCTTGCGCTGATACTGACCAGAGGGAACGATCCAAGTCAGGACCGCAAAGACAACGATCAGCAAGAACATGATCGTATAGACATGCGGTAATTTGAACTTAAAACGTCTGTTTGTCTTCTTCGCCTTCGTATCTGACATAGATACCTCCAAAGAACTCGAGACTGCATCGCATCTCGCTTCAACGCTTGCACAATGCAAACGTTCTATGACCTCCCATAGATTACCAGCAGCTTTTCTCGTCATCAAGATAATTTCA